>DATLEL010000124.1:0-4905 GCA_035525255.1 Usitatibacter sp. | reverse complement strand
GTCGAGTTCACCGTGCTGCCGGCGGCCACGACGCTCGAGGTCGGAGCCGTGCTCGAGGGTGGAGGCCGCGCCTGCATCGACGAAGCTCGCCTGGAGGTGCTGGAGCCGCGTTAAAGGGCGGTACAATCGCCTCCGCTTTCCATTCCAGGGTCATGGATTCCACACTCCAGCATTTCGTCGGCAACACTCCGCTCGTCCGCTTGCAGCGCATCCCGGGCAAGACTTCCAACGTGCTGCTCGCCAAGCTCGAAGGGAACAACCCCGCGGGCTCGGTGAAGGATCGCCCCGCGCTTTCGATGGTGCTCGGCGCGGAGCGCCGCGGCGAGATCAGGCCCGGCGACACCCTGATCGAGGCCACCAGCGGCAACACCGGCATCGCATTGGCGATGGTGGCTGCCATGCGCGGCTACCGGATGGTGCTGGTGATGCCCGAGCACCTCTCCATCGAACGTCGCCAGACCATGGCGGCCTTCGGCGCGCAGTTCGTGCTGACGCCCGAGAAGGGCGGCATGGAGCTCGCGCGCGATACCGCCGAGCGCATGCGTGAGCGCGGCGAGGGCGTGATCCTCGACCAGTTCGGCAACCCCGACAACCCGCTCGCGCACTACAACGGCACCGGGCCCGAGATCTGGCGCGACACCCACGGCAAGGTCACGCATTTCGTGGCGACCATGGGCACCACCGGCACCATCATGGGCGTCTCCCGTTTCCTGAAGGAGAAGAACGCCGCGATCCAGGTCATCGGCGTGCAGCCGAAGGAAGGCGCGCAGGTTCCGGGGATCCGCAAGTGGCCCGAGGCCTACATGCCCAAAATCTTCGAGCGCCCGCGCATCGACCGCGTGATCGAGGTGGGCCAGGACGAGAGCGAGGAGATGGCGCGGCGGCTCGCTCGCGAGGAAGGGATCTTCGCCGGCATCTCCTCGGGCGGCGGGCTCGCGGCGGCGATGCAGGTGAGCGCCGAGGCGCGCGACGCCGTCATCGTGCACATCGTCTGCGACCGCGGCGACCGCTACCTCTCGACCGGTGTCTTCCCCACCTGAGGTGGCGATGACGCCGATCCTTGTCTTCGACATCGAGACGATCCCCGATGTCGAGGGCCTGCGGCGCGTCTGGGGGCTGCCGCCGGAGGTGAGCGACGCGGGCGTGGTCGACCTCGCCTCGCAACGCCGGCGCCAGGCGACCGGCAGCGACTTCCTGCCGCACTACCTGCAGCGCGTGGTGGCGATCTCGTGCGCGCTGCGTTCGTCGGAGGGCGTGCGCGTCTGGACGCTCGGGGGGGAGCAGGACAGCGAGCGCGAGATCGTGAAGCGCTTCTTCGACGGCATCGAGAAGTACACGCCGCAGCTCGTCTCGTGGAACGGCAGCGGCTTCGACCTGCCCGTGCTGCATTACCGCGCCTTGTTCCACGCCATTCCCGGCTGCTGCTACTGGGATACCGGCGACAACAACAAGGACTTCAAGTGGAACAACTACCTGTCGCGCTTCCACGCGCGGCACACCGACCTGATGGACGTGCTCGCCGGCTTCCAGAACCGCGCTTTCGCGCCGCTCGACGAGATCGCGCAGCTTTGCGGGTTCCCGGGAAAGCTCGGCATGGATGGCTCGCAGGTCTACGCCGCGTTCAAGCGCGGCGAGATCAAGGCCATCCGCGATTATTGCGAGACCGATGTCGCGAACACGCTTCTCCTGTTCCAGCGCTTCCAGCTGATCCGCGGGGCGCTCGATACAGTCGGGTATGAGCGAGAGATAGCTGTGTTCCGGGAGTGGCTCTCACAGCAGACGTCTCCGCACTGGCAGGAATTCTCAGCGGCTTGGAAGTTGCCGGCTACTTCCTGAAGGGTGAGCGGTCGTTCAGCTCGTCGAGGTAGCCCGCGATGTGCTCCCCCTCACGGGCCAGGTATTCGTCGACGGCCTTGTTGAACGTGGGATGCCGCAGCCAGTGGAATGAGCGCGTGGCCTCGGGCAGGAAACCGCGGGCATGCTTGTGCTCCCCTTGCGCGCCGCCCTCGAAGACCGCGATGCCGCGCTCGATGCAGAATTCCAGCGCCTGGTAGTAGCACGCCTCGAAGTGCAGGCCGGGCACGTGCTCGGTGCTTCCCCAATAACGGCCATAGAGGGCACCCGCGCCATGGAGATCGAGCGCCGCGGCGATGGGCTTGCCCTCCCGCCGTGCAATCACCAGCAGCAGGTTGTCGGGCATGCGCTCGGCGAGCATGCCGAAGAGCTCGCGCGTGAGGTACGGCGTCGAGCGATGCTCGCGATAGGTCCTGCGGTAGCACGCATTGAAGAAGTCCCAGTCGCGCGAGCTCGCCTCGCGCCCGGTCAACCGCTCCAGCGTCACGCCCGCTGCGGCCACGCGCCGGCGCTCCTGGCGGATTTTCTTGCGCTTGTCGTGGGAGAGCGCGGCGAGGAACGCGTCGAAGCTCGCGTAAGCGGCGTTACGCCAATGGAATTGGACGCCGGTGCGTTCGAGCATGCCCAGTCCGCGCAAGGCTGCGGCGTCGTCATCGGCGGGGAAGAGCACATGCAGCGAGGAAACATCCGCCGCCTTGGCCGTCGCGAGCAGCGCCTGCGCGAGGCGCGAACGCGCGCCGTTGTCCTCGGCCAGGAGGCGAGCGCCGGTCGCGGGCGTGAACGGCACCGCGGCGAGCAGCTTCGGGTAGTAGTCGAGACCGTGGCGCTCGTAGGCTTCGGCCCACGCCCAGTCGAACACGTACTCGCCGTACGAATGCCCCTTCACATAGAGCGGCACCGCGCCTGCGAGGCGCGCGCCATCCCAGAGCGAAAGGTACTGCGGCACCCAGCCGCTCTTCGCCGCGGCGCAGCCGCTACGGTGCAGGCTGTCGAGGAACGCGTGCGACAGGGTGGGATTGCCGCCCGCGAGCGCATCCCAGCGTGCGGGGTCGATGCCGTCGAGGGAGTCGAGGATGCGGAGCGAGTCGGCCACTGGGATAAAATCATCCCATGAAAATCGCCGTTGCCCAGATCAACACGAGCGTCGGCGACTTCGCCGGCAATGCCGCCGAGATTCGCCGCGCGGTGGATGCCGGGCGCGCCGCCGGAGCGCGCCTGGTGGTGACTCCCGAGATGGCGCTGTCGGGTTATCCCGCCGAGGACCTGTGGCTGCGCGACGACTTCTGCGACCAGTGCGTGGCCGAGCTGATGAAGCTCGCGCCATACTGCCTCGATGTCGCCGTCGTGGTGGGCTATCCGCATCGCGAAGGACGCACGCGCTACAACGCGGCCGCGGTGCTTCGCGGCGGGCGCATCGAGCACTTCTACTTCAAGCAGAAACTGCCGAACTACAAGGTCTTCGACGAGAAGCGCTACTTCGAGGTCGGCGACCGCCCCTGCGTATTCGAGGTGGAAGGGCGGAAGTTCGGCCTCACCATCTGCGAGGACCTCTGGTTTCCCGAGCCCGCGGCGAAAACCAAGGCCGCGGGGGCGCAGGTGCTGCTCTCCATCAACGCGTCCCCCTTCCACCGCGCGCAGATGGCCGAGCGCTATGCGCGAATGGGCGCGCGGGTGAAGGAGACCGGGCTGCCGCTGCTGTACGTGCACGGCACCGGCGGCCAGGACGAGATCGTCCTCGACGGCTCGTCGTTCGCCCTCGACAACGAGGGCATGATCAGCTACCAGGCGGAATCGTTCCAGGAGGCGATCGACATCGTCGATCTCCAGGGCACGAAGATCACCGGGACGGTGGCGCCGCCGCTCACCGAGGAAGAGGTGATCTATCGCGCCCTCATGACAGGCACGCGCGATTACGTCGACAAGAACCGCTTTCCCGGCGTGCTGCTGGGCCTCTCCGGCGGGCTCGATTCGGCGCTGGTGCTGGCGATCTGCGTCGATGCGCTCGGAGCGGACCGCGTGCACGCCGTGATGATGCCGTCGCGGTACACGGCGCAGATGAGCCTCGAGGACGCGCGCGAAATGGCCAGGATCCACGGCGTCCAGTACACCGAGATCGCCATCGGGCCTGTCTTCGAGCAGTTCCGCGCGCAACTGGCGCCGTCGTTCGCCGGCGCCGCGGAGGATACGACGGAGGAGAACCTGCAGTCGCGCATCCGCGGCGCGCTCCTGATGGCGCTTTCCAACAAGTCGGGCTCCATCGTGGTCGCGACGGGCAACAAGAGCGAGATGGCCACCGGCTACTGCACCCTCTACGGCGACATGGCGGGCGGGTTCGCGGTCATCAAGGACATCGTGAAGACGCTCGCGTATCGGCTGGCCAACTGGCGCAACTCCAAGGGCCGCGTGATTCCGGCCCGCGTCATCGAACGTCCGCCTTCGGCCGAGCTCGCGCCCGACCAGACCGACCAGGACACGCTGCCGCCCTACGAGGTGCTCGACGCGGTGGTGGAGCGCTACATGGAGCGCGACATGACCCCCGAGCAGATCGCCGGCATGGGCTTCGACCTGGGCGCCGTGCGCCAGGTGGTGCGCCTGATCCAGAAGAACGAGTACAAGCGCCGCCAGTCTCCTCCGGGCGTGCGAATCACGCCGCGATCCTTTGGCAAGGATTGGCGTTATCCGATAACATCCGGCTTCCGTCCGTACACCTGAAAAACGCGAGCGCGCGCGCCTGACCATGAAGAAAATCGAAGCGATCGTGAAGCCCTTCAAGCTCGACGAGGTGCGCGAGGCGCTCTCCGAGATCGGCGTCACCGGCCTCACCGTGACCGAGGTGAAGGGCTTCGGCCGGCAGAAGGGCCACACCGAGCTCTATCGCGGCGCCGAATACGTGGTCGACTTCCTCCCCAAGGTGAAGGTCGAGGTGGTGGTGGCGGACTCGCTGCTGGAAAAGGCGATGGACGCGATCGTGCGCGCGGCGCGCACCGGCAAGATCGGCGACGGCAAGATCTTCGTCACCGACGTGGGCCAGGTGGTGCGCATCCGCACCGG
>DATLEL010000102.1:0-2256 GCA_035525255.1 Usitatibacter sp. | reverse complement strand
GCCGGCGTGCCCCTGGCGCGCCATCTGGTAGCCGTCGAGGCATGTGACCACGGAGCTCACCTCCCCGGGGAGGTTCACCAGGATCGCGGTGGTCGAGCCGCCGTACTGGGCCCCGTAGTAGATGCCGGCCAGCATGATGAGCGCGGAAACCGGCGGCAGGACGAACGTGGCGGGAAGCAGCATCGAGATCGTGGCGATGGGCCCGATACCCGGCAGCACGCCGATCAGCGTGCCGAGCAGCACGCCGATGAAGCAATAAAGGATGTTGTTCCAGTGCAGCGCGACCGAGAAGCCGAGCAGCAGGTTGTCGAGGAGCTCCATGCGACGCAGGGTGACCTGCCTGCCTTACGCCAGACTGACGCGCTCCCCGATCTGCGAGAATTCGCCATGGACCCCCGGCAATGGATCGGACGCAGCGAAACGCTGCACGACATAGTCACCGCTGCACCGTTCGCCGCGCTCGCCGCGACCCTCGATTACGCGCCCGAGCGGCCGGCCGACGGCACGCCCCTTCCCCCGTTGTGGCACTGGCTCTACTTCCTCCCGCTGCATCGCCAATCCGACATCGGTCCCGACGGCCACGCGAAGCGCGGCGGGTTCCTGCCGCCGATCCCGCTGCCGCGACGGATGTGGGCCGGGAGCCAGCTCGAATTCCGTGAGCCATTGCGCGTGGGCGATGCCATCACGCGCACGTCCACCATCGAGGATGTGACCGAGAAGTCCGGCCGCAGCGGTGCGCTCGTCTTCGTACGCGTGCGCCACGAGGTGAGCCGCGCGGCGGGGGCTCAACCGGCGCTGACAGAGTTCCACGACATCGTCTATCGCGACGCCGCGAAGCCCGGCGATCCCGTTCCGCCTCCCCAGGCCGCGCCCGCGGACGCTGCCTGGGTGAAGGACTGGGTGCCCGACGATGTCCTGCTGTTCCGCTATTCCGCCCTCACCTTCAATGGCCACCGCATCCACTACGACCGCCGCTACGTGACCGGTGTCGAGGGCTATCCCGGACTGATCGTGCACGGCCCGCTGATCGCGACGCTGCTGCTCGACCTGCTGCGGCGCGAGCTGCCCTCCGCCGAGGTGGCGCGCTATGAGTTTCGCGCCGTGCGGCCGACCTTCGATACCCATCCCTTCCAGGTGTGCGGCGCCCCCGGCCCCGACGGCAAATCGGTGCGCCTGTGGGCCCGCGACCACGAGGGATCGCTCACCATGAACGCCACCGCGACGGTGCGGTAACCACAGGAGAACTCGAGACATGGGCGCCGGCATCATCGATTCGCGCATCTTCGGCAACATCTTCAGCTCGGACGCCATGCGGCGCGTGTGGTCCGACGAGAATCGCACCGCGAAGTACCTCGAGTTCGAGCGCGCGCTCGCCGTGGTGCAGGGGCGGCTCGGCATCATCCCGGGCGAGGCCGCCGCGGAGATCGCGAGCAACTGCGACATCCGCAGGATCGACATGGAGGCGCTGCGCAAGAAGACCGAGCAGATCGGCTACCCGGTGCTGGGGGTGGTATCGCAGCTGAACGCGCTCTGCCGCGACAAGCTCGGCGAGTACTGCCACTGGGGCGCCACCACCCAGGACATCACCGATACCGCGACGGTGCTGCAGATCCGCGAGGGGCTCGCGATCGTGGACGAGGAGCTCGCCGCGATCTCTGCCGCCCTCGCCTCGCTCGCCAGGAAATACCGCGACACGCCGGTGGCCGGCCGCAGCAACCTGCAGCAGGCGATACCCGTCACCTTCGGCTACAAGATGGCCACCATCCTCGCCGCGGTCGAGCGGCATCGCGAGCGGCTGCGGCAGCTCTCGCCGCGCGTGCTGGTCGGCGAATTCGGCGGCGCCTGCGGCACCCTCGCCTCCATCGAAAGCCGCGCCATGGAAAACCAGGCGGCCCTCATGCGCGAGCTGGGCCTCGGCGAGCCGCTCATCGCATGGCACACGGTGCGCGACGGCATCGCCGAGGTCGGCTGCTTTCTGGGCCTCGTCGGCGGCACGCTCGGCAAGATCTCCATGGACGTGAAGCTGATGATGCAGACCGAAGTCGCCGAGGTGTACGAGCCGTATGCCCACGGCCGCGGCTCGAGCAGCACCATGCCGCAGAAGCGCAACCCCATCTCGTCCTGCTACATCCACGCGGCCGTCTCGGTGGTGCGCCAGCACGCCGCGGCGCTGATGGATGCCATGGTGGCGGACCACGAGCGCTCCACCGGTCCCTGGGAGATCGAGTGGATCGTGCTGCCCGAGGCGTTCTGCCT
>DATLEL010000090.1:0-2202 GCA_035525255.1 Usitatibacter sp. | reverse complement strand
GACATCGCCGCCGCCCTCAACAGCGACGCCCGCATCGAAGGCTACGTGGTGGAGAGCGAGAATTTCGAGTCCATCCACAACCACTCGGCCTACGCGATGATCACCGGGGGTGCGGCCCCGAAGGCCCCGCGGCGCGGCTAGTAGCGCTTGACCAACGTGAGATTGGATCCTTCGCGGCGCATCTCGGTGCGGCTGAGGAAGCTCATGCCGAGCAGCGCCACGTCGAGGCCCGAGGCTTCGTGAACCAGCCCCTCCACGTTCATGATGGTGACGCCGCCGACGGTGACGCTGTCGAGCATCACGCTGTAGACGGCGGTCACGCCGTTCGCGGTCTGCGAATAGCCGCGACGCCCGGACTTGTAGTCGATGCCGAGGCGCGCCGCCGCCGAGGCGGGCAGCGACACCATCGTGGCTCCCGTATCCACGAGGAAGCGCACGTGCACCCCGTTCACCTGCCCATCGGTCACGAAATGGCCGCGCGAATCCGGGGCGAGCGTGACACTCGGGCGCGCGCCGGTCTGGTCGGCGGACTCGAAGTGCTGGCCCATCTCGAGGCGCTCGCGCTTACCCTCGATCTCGAGGATGGCCGCGTTGGCTTCGGTGGACACCAGCTTCACGCCCTCGATCACCTGCCCGACCGACATCGTGCGAGGCGCGCCGCGGTTGATCGCGACAACCGCCTTGCCGGGAAACAGGCCGATCACGTTCACGTCCACGGCCGATGCCAGCGTGGCGGCGGCGCAGCAGCCGCTCGCCAAAAAGGTTTTGAATGTCATCGGGGAAGGCCTTGAAACCGGTCGCGGTATTCCGCTTTTCGGACACCGAAGGGCCGGGTCATTTTGCCACATTCCTCGACGCGAACCGGGTGCCGTGGACGCTCGTGAAGCTCGATGAAGGCGAGCCGGTTCCGCCCGCGAGCGACGCCTACTCGGGCCTCGCCTTCATGGGCGGTCCCATGAGCGCCAACGACGAGCTGGCGTGGACCCAGCCGGTGCTCGGCCTGATGCGCGACGCCGAGGCGCGCGGCGTGCCGATGATCGGCCACTGCCTCGGCGGACAGCTGATGTCGCGCGCGCTGGGCGGCGAAGTGAAGCGCAATCAGGTGAAGGAGATCGGCTGGAACCCGGTGCGGGTGGAGGACACGCCGCGCGCGCGCGAATGGTTCGGCGACGATCTCGTGGGCTTCACGACCTTCCAGTGGCATGGGGACACCTTCAGCATCCCGCCCGGCGGCGAGCGCATCCTCACCGGGCCGCACTGCCCCAACCAGGCCTACGTGGTGGGCAACCGCCACCTCGGCTTGCAGTGCCACATCGAGATGACGCCGGAGATGATCGCGAGCTGGCTCGAAAGCGGCGCGCGCGAGCTGAAGGAGAGCCGCGCGAGCCCGGCGGTGCAGCCGCCGGAGACGATCGAAGACGAGATGCCGCGGCGCTTGCCCGAGCTCTCCGCCACCGCCGAGCGGCTCTACCGCCGCTGGATGAACGGCCTGCGCATCTAGCGGCGCGAGCGCAGGTCGAGCGCCATGAAGCGCACGCCCGCCACCGGATTGTCGTTGTAGGGCGCGGTGTCGCGGAAGCCGAGCGCGGTGTAGAGCGCCTGCGCGGCGTGCATCGTCGGCAGGGTATCGAGCAGGAGCGACGCATAGCCCAGCTCGCGCGCCGCATCGACGGCGCTCTGCGCGAGGCGCCGGCCCAATCCCGCGCCCTGCGCCGCGGGCCTCACGTAAAGCCGCTTCATCTCGGCGGCGTCGCCGGCGACCGGCCGTACTGCGACGCATCCCGCAGGCTCGCCGCGCGCCCACGCGAGCAAGAGCCGGCCTCGCGGCGGCGCGTAGTCGCCGGGCAATGTGGCGAGCTCCCGGTCGAAACCCTGGAAGCAGAGGCTCACCCCGAGACTGCGCTGGTATTCGACGAAGAGCTCGCGGCAAAGCGCGACTTCGGCGACATCGCGCGCCTCGACGATGCCGCCGTCCGGGGGCGCCACGGTGCTCAATCGCGGAAGTTGTCGAACTTGAGCGGCACTTCGGTGATGCCGCCGCGCACCAGCTGGATCGCCGTCTGCAGGTCGTCCTTCTTGCTGCCGGTGACGCGCACCACGTCGCCCTGGATCGAGGCCTGCACCTTGAGCTTGTTGTCCTTGATGAGCTTCACGATCTTCTTGGCGAGGTCGGACTCGACGCCGTTCTTCACCGTCATCTTC
>DATLEL010000087.1:0-2334 GCA_035525255.1 Usitatibacter sp. | reverse complement strand
CCGTAGCGCGCGCCGAACCAGAAGCACGGCAGGCGCAGCGGCTTTTCACCGCTGGCCGAGAGGCGCACCGCAGGATGGATGTGGCCCGCGAGCGCATAGCCGCCCCGCGAGGGGCCGGGCTCGTGGTTGAGCACGAAGGGGCCCGCGATCTCGCCCGCGTCGATGCAGCGCGCGCTGAAGCACTCGGGGGGGTCGCCGGCTTTCTTGTCGTGGTTGCCGCGCACGATGGTGAGCTCCACGCGCGCGCGCGATTCGCGCCACTCCTGGAACGCGGCCAGCGTGCGCTCGGCGCGCCCGTGGGCGCTGTGCAGGAAATCCCCGAGGAAGATGACTTGCGTCGCGCCCGTCTTGTCGATGGCGCGGTCGAGGCGCCGGACATTTTCCGCCGTCGTTCCCACCGGCAGCGGAATGCCGAGGCGCCGGAAGCTCGCCGCCTTGCCGAGGTGGAAGTCGGCGATGAACAACGCCCTCTTCGCCGGCCAGTACACGGCGCGCTCGGCCAGCAACATCAGCCTTTCGCCTGCGACTTCACATTCCATCGTCACGCGCTATCCGAAAAGGGAAGCCTGCTCCAGCGGCTCGGCGGGAGCGGCCCGGTCGAACTCGAGCTGCATGCGCCGCACGCGATCCGCCAGCTTCTCGCTGGTGAGCTTCTCGCGGAAACGGCCCACCATGATGGGGAAGGCGAACGGCGAAGGCTTGTGCGTCTGCCGCAGCAGGATCGGCGTGGCGGCGATACGCCGCAGCGCGTCGGCGAGGCGCGAGAACTCCAGCTGCCGCTCCAGCACCTCGCGCTCGGCCTGGCCGAGCAGCGGGTTGGAGGGATCCCAGCGCGCGAACACTTCCCAGATGAGCCCGCTGGTGGCCTGCACCTGGCGATTGGTCTTCGGTTGCCCCGGGTAGCCCTGGAACACCAGGCCGGCGACGCGCGCGATCTCGCGGAATTGCCGCTTGGAAAGCTCCGCCGCGTTGAGGCTCGCCAGCATGTCCTCGAGGAGGTTGTCGGTCGAGAACACGCCCGCCTTGAGGAGCGGCAGCAGCTCGAAGCGCTGGCGCGACACCAGCTCGAAGCCGTAATCGGTGAAGGAAAGGCTGAAGGTGGCGGCGCGCGTCTTGGCGAAACGGTAGGAGAGCAGCGCCGAGAGCCCCATGTGCACCTGGCGCCCCTCGAACGGGTAGAAGAAGACGTGATGGCCTTCGCGCGTCTCGGTCTGCTCCACCAGCATCTCGTGGCGCCGCGGCACGCGCGACCAGCTGTGCTGCAGCTTGAGGAGCCGCTTGATCGCCCTCAGCTCGGGCTCGTTCTCGCGCCCGTCGATGTGCAGCTCGAGGAGCTCGCGGATGCCGTCGGCGACTTCGCTCGACAGCGGGCACTTGCCGCCGTCCCATCGCGGGATCACGGCCGAGCCGGGCTTGCCCGGCTTCACGTACGCGGTCATGTTCTCCACGCGGATGAACTCCAGCAACTGGCCGGCGAAGATGAAGCTGTCGCCCTTGCCGAGCCGCGCGATGAACGACTCCTCGACGTTGCCGAGGCGCTTGCCGCGCATGTACTGGATGTTCACTGCCGCGTCCGAGACGATGGTGCCGATGGACATCCGGTGGCGCCGCGCGATCGCGGCGTCGGGCACGCGCCATACGCCGTCCTCGCCCCGCTCCACCTTGCGGTACTCGGCGTAAGCCTTGAGCGCATCGCCGCCACGGCTCACGAAGTCGAGCGCCCAGTTCCACTCGGCATCGCTCAGGTCGCGGAACGCGCGTGTCGAGCGCACCTCCGCCTTCATCGCCTCCTCCTCGAAGCCCTCGCCGACCGCGATGGTCACCAGGTGCTGGGTGAGCAGGTCGAGGGGGCGATCGACGGGACGGCGCGCCTCGATGCGGCCGGCCTGCGCCGCACGGCGCACCGCGGCCCCCTCCACGAATTCCAGCGCGTGGGACGGGACGCAGGTCACGCGGCTCGCCTGTCCCGGCGCATGGCCCGAGCGCCCCGCGCGCTGCAGCAGTCGCGCGACCCCCTTGGGGCTGCCGATCTGCAGCACGCGCTCCACCGGTGAGAAGTCCACGCCAAGGTCGAGGCTGGACGTGGCGACCACGGCCTTGAGGCGCCCTTCCTTCAGGCCCGCTTCCACCCACTTGCGTACGTCGGAGTCGAGCGATCCGTGGTGCAGGCCGATCAGGCCCGCCCACTCCGGCCGCGCCTCCAGCAATCCCTGGTACCAGATCTCCGCCTGCGAGCGCACGTTGGTGAAGATGAGCGTCGAGCGGCAGCTGTCGATCGCCTCCACCACGTGATCGAGCATCGCAAGCCCCAGGTGGCCCGCCCACGGAAACTTG
>DATLEL010000084.1:0-2301 GCA_035525255.1 Usitatibacter sp. | reverse complement strand
GCGCCGATGTGGTTCCAGAGCGTGCCTTCGCGCGCAAGCTGCAGCGCGCCTTCGGCCACCTGCAGCGGCGACGGGAAGATCACCGTGCCGCTCGCCTCGACGGCGAGCCACCACACCGCGAGGAATAGCGCAGCCACGACGATGGGAATGCCCAGCCGCACCGCGAGCGGCTCCGGGGCCTGCGGCCCTACAGCCATGCCATCCGCGATCCGATCCCCGCGACGCGCCAGCGCAGCCGCTCCCATCCGGCCGCGGGCGCGGGCTCCACGATGATGGCCAGTTGGCCGCTCAGGTGCAGCGTGCAGGCGAACTGGTAGCTGGCGGCACGGTGGAAGGGCATGGTGAAGCTCTGCCCCGGCATGATCAGCACCGGTCCGAACACCTGCGGCACGTCGTCCTGGTTGCGCAGCACGAGGATGTCGCGCACCTCCAGCACCAGGTGAAGCTCCTGCGGCAGGATGTCGAGCTTCTCGCCAGCCATGCGCCGCGCCCAGGTGCCCTTCGGGATTACGTACACCGCCTCGCGCGCGTCGGCGGGCAGTGGAATGAGCGCGGCGCCGGCGAGGGCGGCGGCGAACGTGGCGGCGAAAAGCATAAGCATCAGCGGCCAGCGGGTCAGCGTCTTCATTGCGCGAGCAACGCGTTCACGTCGTGGACGATGTCGTCCACGGGAGCGCCGAAAGGAACCATCGCCCGCAATTTGCCGGCCCGATCCACCAAATACACATACGACGAATGGGGGACGAAATAGTCGGGTTCCTTGCCCACGCGGCTCGCCTGGATGCCGTATGACTTGCGCACTTCGGCGAGCGCCGTCGGCGTGCCGGTGGCGCCGACGAAAGTCGCATCGAACGCGCCGAGATACTTCCGCAACCGGACGGCGTCGTCGCGCTCCGGATCCACCGTCACGTAGATCACTTGGAAGTCAGCGGCGGTCGCGCCCAGCTTCCGGCGCGCTTTCGCGAGGTCCGCGAGCGTCGCCGGGCAGACGTCGGGGCACGAGGTGTAGCCGAAGCCCAGCGCAACGACTTTGCCGCGATAGCTGGCGAGTTGCAGTGATGCGCCATTGGAACCCTGCAGCGAGAATGCGGGCGCCTCGCGCGGCGGCTCGAACGTGCCGCTGCGCAACGCAGGCGCGGCGGCGGCGGAGGTGGCGACCAACAGGGCCAGGAAGGCGCGCCTCACAGCGCGATCCGCGCCGGCGCCACGTTGCGCACGAAGCTCTCGTCCACGTAGCTTTCGTAGGGGCCGTGCCGCTTGATGGTGCCGGCGGCGAGCTCGAGCTGCAGCATTTCCTCGAACTCCGCGCGGATGAGGCGCAGGTCGCCGTAGGTGACGCGATCGACCGGGTTCTCCATCACGAAGCGGAGCACCGCGGGATCCTGGTTGAAGTACCGTTTGCCCGCGGCGATCTGCACCGCCGTCTCGCGGTTCGCCGGGCTCGCATCGAGCCAGGTGCCGGCGCCCTGCACGTAGTTCACCAGCTGCTGCACGCGCGCGCGGTCGTCGCGGATCAGCTCTTCGCGCACCGTGAGCACGCAGCACATGTAGTTCGGCCATTCGTCGCGCGTCATGCTCAGCGCCCGCCCGAATCCCGCCTTCTGCGCTACCGCGCCGAAGGGCTCGCCCGTCGCATACGCCTCGACGGCCTTCGCGTAGAGAGCCGCGGGCATATCCGGAGGCGCCATCTCCACCACCTCGATGTCCTTCACCGTCATGCCTTCCTTCGCCAGCATCCTGCGAAGGTAGAGGTAGTCGACGGCGAAGCGGCTGGGTACGGCGATCCGCTTGCCGCGCAGGTGGTTGAAATTGCGAAACGCGGAGTCGCTGCGCACCATGATGACGGCGCCGGAACGGTGCCCGAGCGACACCACCTTCACCGCGATGCGCGTGAGCGCCAAGTCCATGACCAGCGGCGCCAGCATGTAGGCCGCCTGCAGCCGGCCCGTCATGAGGGATTCCTTGATCTCGGGCCAGCCGTTGTACTTGTTGTACTCGAAGAGGCCGCCCGAAGCCTTGCATGCCACCGGCAGCGTGAAATTGCAGGTGACGGGAAGGCCGCCCACGATCAGGGGCTTCTTCGCTTGTGCGCTGGCGGAAGGCAGGACGGCGGCGAGGGCCGCGGCCCCCGACGCGCGGAGAAGCTGCCGGCGGCTGATATTCATGCCCGGCATTATCCCTTAGTCGCGAGCGGCCGCGATCGTGCGGTGACGCGGCGCGCATACGCGTTCAACGGCCGCTCCACCACCCGGTACGTGAATGCCGCCACCAGGATCGTCGCCACCACGGCGACACCGACCG
>DATLEL010000069.1:0-5831 GCA_035525255.1 Usitatibacter sp. | reverse complement strand
GAGCAGGCAGAGGAAGGCGGCGCGGCTCATGGGGCGGATATCATAGCGCCCCATGCCTTCAGAGCTCCTCTCGGCCTTCATCCTGCTCGCGCTCGTGGTGGATCCCTTCGGCAACGTGCCGCTGGTGAACGCCATGCTCGCCGGCGTGACCGCGCCCCGCCGCCGCATCGTGATCGTGCGCGAGGTGCTGATCGCGTTCGCGACGCTCGGCCTCTTCATGGCGTTCGGCCGCAAGCTGCTGGAGCTCATGCACCTTTCGGAGACCTCGCTGTCCATCGCGGGTGGAGTCATCCTTTTCATGATCGCGATTCGCATGGTGTTCGCGCATCCCGAGGGCGCGTTCGGGCCGCAAACCGGGGGCGAGCCCTTCATCGTGCCGCTCGCGATCCCGCTCATCGCCGGGCCGTCGGCGCTGGCGACGGTGATGCTGATGGCGACCCGCGAGCCGCAGAAGCTCGGCATGTGGGCGGCCGCGCTCACCGCGGCCATGGCGCTCACCGCGGTGGTCCTGCTCGCGGGTGAGCAGCTGCAGCGCCGTCTCGGCCCGCAGGCGATGCAGGCCATCGAGCGCCTCATGGGACTCATCCTCACCGCGATCGCGGTGGAGATGACGCTCTCCGGAATCCGGGCATTCGTGGAGGCGTTATGAGCAAAGCCTTCACCCGCGAAGACGATGCGCCCGAGGACGATTTCGAAGGCGAGGACGAAGCCAATCCCATCCCGCCCGGCTCGAAGAACTACCTCACGCCGCTGGGCTGGCGGCGCATGCGCGACGAGCTGGAGTGGCTGGTGAAGGCCGAGCGTCCGCACGTGACCGGCGTGGTGTCCTGGGCGGCGAAGAACGGCGACCGCTCCGAGAACGCCGACTACCAGTACGGCAAGCGTAGACTGCGGGAAATCGACCGCCGCATCCGCCACCTCACCAAGCGCCTCGAGGCGGCGGAGGTGGTGGACCCGGCGATCCGCGAGGAGACCGACCAGGTCTTCTTCGGCGCCACCGTCACCTATGCCGCCGAGGGCGGCGAGGAGAGCACCATCCGCATCGTCGGCATCGACGAGACTGATCCCGCCCGCCACTACGTGAGCTGGATCTCGCCCATCGCGCGAGCGTTCATCAAGGCGCGCGAGGGCGACACCGTGCACCTGCGCACGCCGGGAGGCGAGCAGGACCTGGAAATCCTCGAGGTGCGCTACGAGCAGATTCCCATGGAGCCGTTCACGAAGCCGCTCAACTCGTGGAGCCCCAACGCGCGCTGAGCGCGAGAACAATACGGAGAACCATCCCATGCTGCGACCCCGCCGGCTGTCCCTGCTCCTCGCGTGCATTTCCTTTGTCGCCGTCGCCGCCGACCTCCAGGTCACGCAGGTCGTCGCAAGCCCCGATCCCGCCGCGGCGGGCAAGGATGTGGCGTTCACGATCACGGTCTTCAACGCCGGCCCCGAAGACGCCATGGCGCCGCTGCTGTGGAATACGCTGCCCCCGAACGCCGATTTCGTCTGGATGCCCCCGGGGTGCGAATACGACGGCGTGGCGATGGTGGTCTGCCCGCTCGGCGACATGCCCAACGGCGCGACCCGTTCGCTCAAGGTGATCGTGAGGCCGCAAGCCGCGGGCAGCATCACCCACACCGCGGCCGTGGACGAGGAGTCCGATGGCTTTCCCGGCAACAACGCGGCCTCCCTCACCGTCACGGTGAATCCGAGCCCACCCGGCGTCGCGGTGCAGCGCTATCGGTTGTACAGCCCGGTCACGCTCGAGCATCACTACACGACCGACCTGAACGAGTACACCGTCCTCGGCACCTACGCGGGCACCTGGAACCAGGAGGGCACGGTGGGCAAGGTCCTCGACAATCCGGGAGAAGTCAGCGGCGTTCCGGCGGTGCCGTATTACCGCCTCTACAACACGGCGCTGCAGTGGCACCACTGGACCACCGACCCGAACGAGTACTACACGCTGGCGACCTACCCCAGCTGGCAGGCGGAGGGCGTCGACGGCTACATCCTGCGCTCCCAGGCGATGGGCACCATCGCACTCTACCGGCTCACCTATCCGCCGGTCCCGGGCCTGCACCACTGGACGATCGACGCTGCCGAAGTGGCCGCGCTCACTTCGCAGTACGGGTGGGTCGACGAAGGCGGAACGGGCTACGTGATCCCGTAGCGCGTCACAGGATGCGCTTGCGGACCTGGGTCACCACGATCTCGGCCGCGACCACGACGGCGAAGATCGCGAACAGCACCATCGCCACGCGATCCCACTGGAAGAGGTTCATGGCGGTGTCGAGCGCCATGCCGATGCCGCCCGCGCCCACCAGCCCCAGCACGGCGGACTCGCGCACGTTGATGTCCCAACGGAAAAGGACGATCGACCAGAACGCCGGTTCGACCTGGGGCCAGTAACCCCAGGCGAGGCGCGAGGCCCACGGCGCTCCCGCGGCTTGCAGCGCCTCGAGCGTGCCGCGCTCCGATTCCTCCAGCGCCTCGCCGAGGAGCTTGCCGACGAAGCCGATGGAGCGGAACGCGATCGCGAGCGTGCCGGCGAGCGCACCGGGCCCGAAGATCGCCACGAAGAGCAGAGCCCACACCAGCGAATTCACCGAGCGGCTTGCGACCAGCATGAGCCGCGCCACGTAGTTCACCGGCTTGAGGGGCACCACGTTGCCCGCGGCGAGGATGCCGATGGGCATCGCCATGGCCACGGCGAGGATGGTGCCGAGTGTCGCGATATGCAGCGTCTCCACCAGCGCTGCGTGCACGCCCTTGGGGTAATGCGACCACGCGATCGGCCACATGCGGCGCAGCAGGTCGTGCATCTGCGCCGGCGCGTCGTAGAGGAACTCGGGGATGATCTCGATGGTGCGCAGCGACGCCACGATCGCCGTCACCACGGCGAGATACACCGCGAAGCGCGCGAGGCCCTGGCGCGGCGTGAAGCGGCGCCAGGCGGTCATTCGTCCTGCACCGTGCCGCGCGCGAGGAAGACGCCGCGCACCCAGGTCGCGAGCACCTCGCCCGCGAAGATCAGCGCGATGATGGAGAGCAGGATGGCCGCCACGAAGTCGTAGTCGAAGCGCTGGAAGGCAGAGAAGAGCGTTCCGCCGATCCCGCCCGCGCCGACGATCCCGACCATGGTCGAATTGCGCAGGTTGGAATCCAGCTGGTAAGTGGCGAAGCCGATGAAGCGCCCGAACACCTGCGGCATCACCCCGAAGGCGATCACGTTCATGAAGGAGGCGCCGGTGGCGCGCACGGCTTCCACCTGCTTCAAAGAAATCTCCTCGATCGCCTCGGCGAACAGCTTGCCGATGAAGCCGACCGATCCCACGACCAGCGCGCAGATGCCGGCGATGGCGCCGAATCCCACGGCCTTCACGAACACGATCGCCACGATCACCGGGTGGAAGGAGCGCGCCGCGGCGATCAGGCCGCGCGCGGGCCAGCTCACCCATGCGGGCATCAGGTTGCGCGCGGCGAGCAGCCCGAGGGGCAGCGCCAGCACGATCCCCGCGAACGACGCCAGCACCGCGATCTGCAGCGACTCGACGAGGCCGTTCAGGAGCGAGTCGGGTTGCGCGATGCGCGGCGGCAGCATGCGCGCGATGAAGCGCACGCCGTTGTCGAGGCCGGTCACGAAGCGCGGCCAGCTGAAGTCGAGCCGCGCCAACGCATAGACCACGTATCCCGCCAGCAACACCCAGCCGATGCGGAAGCCCCAGCGGGGCCGGATCAGGTGAGCCACGACTCCCCGCCGTAGATCGACTTGAGCCCCGCATCGGTCAGGCCGCTGCCGTCGCCGTCGTACACGACCTTGCCGCCGGACATGCCGACGATGCGGTCGGCGAATCGCCGCGCGAGCTCCACGTCGTGCATGTTCACGATGATCGGGAAGCCGTGCTCGCGACCTACCGCCTTCATGAGCTCCATGATCTCGACCGAGGTCTTGGGATCGAGGGACGAGGTCGGCTCGTCGGCCAGCAGCAACCGCGGCTGCTGCATCACCGCGCGCGCGATGCCGACGCGCTGGCGCTGGCCGCCGGAAAGCGCATCGGCGCGCTGGTTGGCGAAGCCGGCGAGCCCCACCTGCTCGAGCAGCGCGAACGCGCGGTCGATGTCCACCTGCGGAAAGCGACGCAGCCACGCCTTGAATGCCGGCACGTAGCCCAGGCGCCCGCACAACAGGTTCTCCATCACCGTGAGGCGCTCCACCAGGTTGTATTCCTGGAACACCATGCCGATGTGGCGGCGCGCGTGGCGCAGCTCGCGGCCGCGCAGCTTCGCCAGGTCGCGCCCGTCGAAATGGATCTCGCCCGCGGTGGGATTCACCAGGCGGTTGATGCAGCGGATGAGGGTCGACTTGCCCGTGCCCGAAGGGCCGATCACCGCGGCGAGCCCGGCGGGCGCGAAGTCGAGCGTGATGCCGTCGAGGACGCGCTTGCCGGGAACGTACTCCTTGACGAGGTGCTTGATGGAAAGCGCGGTGCTCACTTCTTCGCCGCTTCCGCCCTCGCCTTTTCCTTGTCGAACGCCGCCTTGTTGTACGACTGCCCGCTCTCCGCCGCGACGCGCCGCACGATCTCCCAATCCTTCTTGTAGTCGATGGGAAGCCAGCGGTCCGCGCCCTGGAAGCCTTTCTGCATTTCGGGCGGGAAGCGGAAGGCATAGGTGCAATCGCGGATCTTCTTCGCGAGCGCGGGCACGAGGTCGTGCGACATCAGCAGGCCGCCCGGCGCGAAGCTGGGGCTCTTCCAGATGATGCGGAAGTCGTCCATCTTCACCACGCCGCGCTCGGCCATGCGGATCAGGATGTCGTGCGCAATGGGCGCCGCATCGTAGTCGCCCGAGGCGACGCCGGTCACCGAGTTCTCGTGGCGGCCGGAGAACACCACCGAGTAATCCTTCTCGGGCACCAGGCCCTCCGCGGGGAAGAGCGCGCGCGGCGCGAGGTTGCCGGAGTTCGACGAGGGCGCGGTGTGCGCGATCTTCCTGCCCTTCAGGTCGGAGAGCTTCTGGAACGGGCTCGACTTCTTCACGATCATCCACAGCTGGTAGCCCTGCGGGCCGGACTCGTCGCCGCGGATGCCGAAGGGGATGGCACCTGCCACGTTCACCGCGAAAGCGGTGTCCCCGGAGGACATCGTGCCCACCGTCATGCGCCCGGAGCGCATCGCCTCGATCGCGGCCGCGCTGGAGAACACGTCGTAGTAGCGCACCGTCTTGCCGGTGCACTGGGCGAGGTGGTCCACGAACGGCTGCATCAGCTTCTTGAAGGCGCCGATGTCGTCCAGCGGCGAGTTGGTGAAGAAGATGGTCTCGGGATCGCGCAGCTTGGCGCGATCCTTCGGCGCGTCGGCGAGGAGATCGCCGTCCTCGTCGCAGTACGGGGTATCGAGCTCGCCGCGGTTGCGGCACGCGTCCTGCGCGGAGGCCTGGAGTGCCGCGAGGAGTGCCGCAAGGACCAGGAAGCGACGCATGGCCATCTCCTATTTCTTGGCCGCGCGAGCCTCTTCCTCGCGCTTCGTTTCCTTCTCGTAGGCGGCCTTGTTGAACTTGTCGCCGCCGGCTTCCGCCACGTCGCGCACCACCGACCAGTGCTCCTTGTAGTTGATCGGGTAGAAGCGGTCGGCGCCGTCGAAGGCCTTCTTCATCTCCTCGGTGTAGCGATAGTCGTAGAAGCACTTGAGCATGCGGTCGCGGAACGCGGGCTCGAGGTCGTGCGCGTACGCGAAGGAGGACGTGGGGAACTTGGCGCTGCGGTAGATCACGCGGAAGTCGTCTTCCTTGATCTGGCCCCGCGTGCCCATGCGATGGAAAACGTCGGAGGCCACGGC
>DATLEL010000040.1:0-4287 GCA_035525255.1 Usitatibacter sp. | reverse complement strand
CGGCAGGCGTGCTCCAGCACCCAGTGGCCCACGGCGTGGCCGAGACCCGATTCCTCCGCGAGCGGGATGAAGCTCATCGGCAGCACCAGGCCGCGCTCGGGGTCGTACCAGCGCAGCAGCGCCTCGGCGTGGTGGACCTCGCGCGTGGCCACGTCCATGATCGGCTGGTAGTGGAGCGACAGCTCGTTCTCGCGGAGCGCGCGCCGCAGCGCGGTCTCCACCTGCAGGCGCTGCGTGCGCCGACGTCCCAGCTCCACGGAGAACATGCGGAAGCCGTTCCGTCCCAGCTCCTTCGCGTGGTACATCGCGGCGTCGGCGTTCTTGAGGAGCGTCTCCGCGTCGCCGCCGTCCTCGGGGAACATCGCGAGGCCGAGGCTGCCGCTCACGTGGATCTCGTGCCCCTCCACCTGGAACGGCCGGCGTACTTCCTCGAGGATCTTGTGGGCCACGTGGTCGGGCGCCGACTCCTCGCCCAGGTCCTCCAGCAGCACCACGAATTCGTCGCCGGAGACGCGCGCGAGGAGGTCGCTCTGCCGCAGCGCCGCGCGGATGCGCCGCGACAGCTCCTGCAGCAGCAGGTCGCCCACGCGGTGGCCGAGCGTGTCGTTCACGTCCTTGAAGTGGTCGAGGTCGAGGAACATCACGCCCACGCGATGGCGGCCGCGGCGCGCACGCGTGAGCGAGGAATTCAGGCGGTCGTTCAGCAGCACGCTGTTCGGCAGCCCGGTGAGGCCGTCGTGGGTCGCCATGAACTGCAGGCGCTCCTCGGCCTGGATGCGGGAGGACACGTCCTGCGCCAGCGAAAGGATGGAGATCACGCGCCCGGTGTCGTCGCGCAGCGCCGAGTGGTGCCATTCCACCCAGATGACCGAGCCGTCCTTGCGGTAGTTGCGGTGGAGCAGCGTCGCATGCCGCTCGCGGCCTTCCACCAGTCCCGCGATCATTTCCGCGAACGCCGGCTCGTCGTCCTCGTAGACGTTGCGCCAGCCGTTCAGCGTGCGGCCGAGCGTTTCCGCCGCCTTCCAGCCGAAGATCGCTTCGGCCTGTCCGGACCAGCGCACGATGCGCAGCTCCACGTCGCACTCGATCACCGCGAGCGGCGTGTTGTCGAAGTGGGCCGAGAGGATGGTGTTCGCGCGGCGCAGCTCCTCCTCGACCATCTTCTGCTCGTGGATGTCGCTGGTGGTGGCGTAGTAGCCCTGGTACTGGCCGTCGACGATGCGCGGCGACAGGCGCACCGTCATCCAGCGGCTGCGGCCGTCGGCGAACTTCACGAAGCGCTCGACCGCGAGGGATTCGCCCGCGCGCACGCGGTCGAGGATCGGGGCGAGCAGGCCCCAGCGTTCGTCGCCCAGGACTTCGCGCACCGCGCGCCCGACGATCTCGTCGGAGCGGCGGCCGATGTAGGCAAGGAATGCGTCGTTCACGTAGCGGTAATGCGCGTTCGCGTCCACGTAGCACATGGGCGTCGGGATCGAATCGATCACCTGGCGAAGCTGCCGCTCCTTGTCCTCGATCAGCGCCTGGGCGAGCTTGAGCTGGTGGATGTCCGTGGACACCACGTAGAAGCCGAGCACGCGGCCGGCCGTGTCGCGGCGCGGCGTGAGGCGCACGCGCACCCAGCGCATCGCACCGTTGGCCAGGGTCAGCTTGCGCTCGTAGGCGTTCTCCTCGCCCAGGATCGCGCGGTCGATATGGGGCTGCAGCTGGGCCATGACGTCGGCGGGATAGACGTCCTTGGGGAACTTGCCGAGCGCGAACTCGCGCGTGAAGCCGCGCGTCTGCAGGAACATGTTGTTCACGAAGGTGCAACCCCGGTCCAGGTCCACGTAGACGATGGCCTCGGGGATGTTGTCGGCGAAGAAGCGCAGCTCCTCCTCGCGTGCCGCGAGGGCGGCCTGCGCCTGCTTCACCTCGGTGATGTCGTGCGCCACCACGTACATGCCGCGCACCTGCCCCTCGGCGTCGGTGTCGGGCACGGCCTTCACGTGGTAGTAGCGGATGCTGCCGTCGGGCTGCTTGCTCTCGCGCTCGTAAGTCGCGACTTCGCCGCGGTCGAGGACAGGCTGCGTGCGCTCCGCGATCCAGGTTGCGAGCTCGGGGCCCATCAGCTCCGCCGTGGTGAGGCCGATGATGGCCTCGGGCGTGGTGTTGCGCTGCGCGGCGAAATGCTTGTTGGCGAACAGGATGCGGCGCTCGCGGTTCAGGTACGCGACCGAATCCGGGATGTTGTCGGTGTAGAGGCGCAGCTGCGCCTCCTGCGCGCGCAGCCGCTCCTGCGCGAGCTTCATGTCGTGGATGTCGGTGCCGAGGCTGTAGTAGCCCGTGAAGGCGCCCTCGCCATCCATCATCGGCACCAGGCGCACGAGGTGCCAGCGTGGCTCGGCGCCGGCCGCACCGACCAGCCGCTCGTAGCTGCAGGTCTCGCCGCGCCGCAACTTCGGAATCGCGGGCTCGAGGTAGCGCGCGGTGTCCTCGGGGCCGAGGATGTCGCGCACGTTGCGCCCGACGAACTCCTCGTCCTCACGCCCGCGAATGCGCTTGAAGAGCTTGTTGGCGAAGAGGTAGCGGAAGTCCGCGTCCACCACCGCGATGGGGCCTGGGAGGTTCTCGAGGAAGAAGCGCGTGCGCGCCTCCTCGCGCTCGAGGGCCACGTGGAGCTGGTGGTCTTCCTCCACGTCGATCATCAGCGTGTAGAGGCCGTTCACCACGCCGTCGTCGCCGATGTCCGGCACCAGGTGCACCCGCACCCAGCGGCGCTCGCCGCTGCGCGTGAGGGCGATGCGCTCGTAGATGCGCTTCTCGCCCTTCAGCGCGCGCTCGATCTCCGGCATCACCACGGCGAGCGTGGCGGCGTCGAAGATCTCGTCGACGTGCTTGCCGATGGCGTCCATCGGGCTCGCGACCTTCCAGTCGAGGCCCGGCTGGTTGGCGAAGCGGAAGCGCAGGTCGCGGTCGATGTAGGCCATCGGCACGCCGATGTTGTCCACCACCAGCTGCAGGCGCGTCTCGGCGTCCTTCAGCTGTTGCACGTCCACCAGCACCACGAGCACGCCCACCACGCTGCCCGCTTCGTCGGGCAGGGGCAGGTAGTGCGCGCGCACCCAGCGCCCGGCGTTCGGGCCCTCGATAGTCTCGCGGTTGAAGACCACCGCTTCGCCGGCCAGCGCGCGATGGATTTTCTCGCGGCGCGCGTCCTGCGGGCGGCGGGTGAACACCTCGTCGGCGGTGCGGCCGAGGAAATCGCCGGCCGGCCGGGCGAAGTGGGCGAGGTATGCCGCGTTCAGGTAGCGGTAGCGAAGCTCCGCATCGAGGACGCACGCGGGAAGCCCGAGCAGGTCCAGCCCGGGGCGAAGCGCCGCGAGCCGTCCCCCGAATCCGAGCGTTTCCCTGGTCGACCGCTGGTCCATCGGGTCATTTTCCCCTCGGGCGGAGGTAAACTCCTAGCCCGTCCGTCGCCGGAGCGCAGGCGCCGTATTTCACCTGTAACGTGCAGGGTCAGCGTCCCGCGCACGGAAATTCCCTTCGAATGAACCTCCATCGACTGCTCGAGGCCCGCGCCGCCGAGCACCGCCCCGTCCGCGTGGTCCTGGTCGGCGCGGGCAAATTCGGCTCCATGTACCTGTCCCAGGCGCGCCGCACGCCGGGGATCCACATCCTCGCCGTGGCGGATCTTGCGCCGGAGCGAGCGCGTGCATCCCTGGCCCGCGTGGGCTGGGAGCCGCCGCGCTACGGCGCGAAGTCCCTCGACGAGGCCGCGAAGTCGGGCGCCACGTTCGTGACCGACGATGCGATGCAGGCGATCGCGCATCCCGCGGCCGAGCTTGCCATCGACTGCACCGGCAATCCCGCGGTCGGCATCGCCCACGTCCTCGCCTGCTGCAAGCACGGCAAGCACATCGTGATGGTCAACGTCGAGGCCGACGCGTTGGCGGGGCCCCTGCTCGCCCGCCGCGCTCGCGAAGCGGGCGTCGTGTATTCGCTCGCCTATGGAGACCAGCCGGCGCTCATCTGCGAGCTGGTGGACTGGGCGCGCGCGACGGGATTCACCGTGGTCGCGGCGGGCAAGGGGACCAAGTACCTGCCTTCCTACCATGCGTCCACGCCGCAGACCGTATGGGGACACTACGGCTTCAGCGACGACATGGTCGCCAGGGGGGACTTCAACGCGCAGATGTTCAACTCGTTCCTCGACGGCACCAAGAGCGGCATCGAGATGGCGGCGGTCGCCAACGCCACCGGGCTCACGCCGGCGCCCGACGGACTCGCCTTCCCGGCGTGCGGCGT
>DATLEL010000037.1:0-2727 GCA_035525255.1 Usitatibacter sp. | reverse complement strand
GACAGGGCGCGCACGCGCAGGATGTAGCGCTGCCGTTCCGTCACGGAGATCGCGCGGCGCGCGTCCAGCAGATTGAAGGTGTGCGAAGCCTTCAGCACCTGCTCGTAGGCCGGCAATGCAAGCCGCGACTCCAGCAGTTTCTGGCACGCCGCTTCGTGATCATCGAAGTGCCGCAGCAGCACTGCGACGTCGGCGTGCTCGAAGTTGTACGCCGACATCTCCACCTCGTTCTGGTGGAAGACGTCGCGATAAGTGATCGGACCTTGAGGACCTTCGGCCCAGGTGAGGTCGTACACGCTCTCCCCCCCCTGCAGGTACATCGCCAGGCGCTCGAGTCCGTAGGTGATCTCGCCCGTTACGGGCCGGCAGTCGAGCCCTCCGACCTGCTGGAAGTACGTGAACTGCGTGACTTCCATGCCGTTCAGCCAGACCTCCCAGCCCAGACCCCACGCGCCCAGCGTGGGCGACTCCCAGTTGTCCTCGACGAAGCGCAGGTCGTGCACCTCGGGGTCGAAGCCGAGCGTGCGCAGGCTGTCGACGTACCGGTCGAGGATGTCTAGCGGCGAGGGCTTCATCACCACCTGGAACTGGTAGTAGTGCTGCAGGCGATTGGGGTTGTCGCCGTAGCGTCCGTCCTTCGGGCGGCGCGAAGGCTGCACGTACGCGGCGCGCCACGGCTCGGGACCGAGCGAGCGCAGGAAGGTGGCCGTGTGCGAGGTGCCCGCGCCCACTTCCATATCGTAGGGCTGGAGGATCGCGCAGCCCTGCCGGCCCCAGTAGTCCTGCAGCTTCAGGACCAATTGCTGGAAGGTGAGCATCTCGAAGGGGAACGTGACAAAGTATCGATTTTAGTGGTTTTCCCGAGAGACCTGCATGGAAGAGCAACGAGGGCGCCGCTTCCCGCGTGGTGCAGCTAGGGGAGCTGTGCGGGACCAGTTCCTGTTGCGCTCCCTCGCCACCTGACGCGTCCCGACGCCGCGAGGGCAACCACTACCAGCAGCACTATCACCGGCACGTTGCCCGCGAGCGCATAGGGCGTGCTTCCCGCGCGCGGCACCGGTTGCGCCACCAGGGTGCCCGTGATGAACGGCGCCAGGCGCGACACCACGTGGCCGCGCTCGTCGATGGCGGCCGTGACACCCGTGTTGGTCGCGCGCAGCATCCAGCGGCCGGTCTCGAGGGCGCGCATCTGCGAAGCCTGCAAGTGCTGCTCCGCGGCCCACGACTCGCCGAACCAGGCATCGTTGCTCACGTTCAGCAGCACCTGTGCCGCCGGCAACGCGTCGATCACCTCTTCGCCGAAGATGTCCTCGTAGCAGATCGCCACGCCGAAGCGCGTGCCGGCGGCCTCGAGCGCCGCCTGCCGTGCGCCGCCGCGGTTGAAGTCGCTCATCGGGATGTGCAGCACCGCGAGCACGAACCTGAACCCCGGGGGGATGAATTCGCCGAACGGCACCAGGTGGCGCTTGCGGTACGCGCCTCCGGCGCCGGTGAGACGGACCAGGCTGTTGTAGTAGGTCTGCCCTGCGGCCCGCTCGTCGCGCTCGACGATTCCCAGCAGGACCTCCTTGCCCTCCCGCCGCGCATGCTCGCGGATGCCGCGCAGGTAGTCTTCCGGCAGCTGGTCGAGGAATGCCGGCAGCGCGGTCTCCGGCAGCACGACCACCTGGGCGGAAGCGCGGAAGATCATGTCGCGATAGGCGAGCAGCGTCGCGGTGCGCACTTCCTCCTGCCACTTGATTTGCTGCGGGACGTTGCCCTGCAGGAGCGCCACGGAGATCGCGGGCGCCGCGGGCGTAGTCCAGGACACGAAGCGCAACGCGCCGCCCAGCGCGAACAGCAACGCGAGCGCGGCGATGGGAACCAGGCGCGAGCGACGCGTCGCCGCGCGCCCGCCCCAGGTCGCCATGAGCGCCGCCGCGATTGCCATCGCAAGCGATACGCCGTATCCGCCCAACACCGGCGCGAAGCCCGCGAGCGGACTGCTCGGCACTTGCGAGGTGCCGAACGTGAGCCACGGAAAGCCGGTAAACAAAGTCCCGCGCAGCCACTCGCACGCGACGAACGCGGCCGCGCCGAGCGC
Organism: Usitatibacter sp.; assembly: GCA_035525255.1. Classification (GTDB taxonomy): domain Bacteria; phylum Pseudomonadota; class Gammaproteobacteria; order Burkholderiales; family Usitatibacteraceae; genus Usitatibacter. The sequence goes on along the minus strand of DATLEL010000037.1, from coordinate 644 downwards.
GAGGCGTGCGCCGGGGGACCCACCCGCGAAGCGCAGCGTCGCCCATCCGGCCAGCGCGGGGAAGAGCGCAAGGTAGGCGCAGAAGAGGAAGGTCGCGAGCGCCGCGAGCAGCAGCGGCATGCCACCGAAGAAATGCAGGCTCACGAAGACCCACGACACGCCCGCGAGGAAGAGCCCCAGGCCGAACGCGAAGCCGCTCAGCGCGGCCTGCAGCGGCGAGCCGCTCGCCTGCCAGGTGCCGAGCAGCACGGCCATCGCCAGGATCGGCGCGGGCCAGATGTAGAAGGGCGCGAAGCCCAGCACGCCGGCTGCGCCCGCGAGCAGCGGCAGCAGCAACCCGGCCGCGAGGGTGCGCACCGCCGACGCGCGCGCCGGCGGGGGCGATCCCGCGGGGATCACTCCGGCTCCTTGCTCTTGGGCTTGTCGACCAGCAGCGAGTGGATCTTGCGGCTGTCGGCGCGCAACACCTGGAAGTTGTAGCCGTCGACGGCGATGGACTCGCCGCGCTTGGGCAGCCGGCCGAAGCGTTTCACCACCATGCCGCCGACGGTGTCGTAGTCGTCGTCGGAGAAGTTGGTGTTGAAGTGGTTGTTGAAGTCGCCGATCTCGGTCACCGCCTTCACGCGGTAGCGCCCGCTGCGGTC
>DATLEL010000384.1:0-8882 GCA_035525255.1 Usitatibacter sp. | reverse complement strand
TGCTCGGGAGTCGCCCCTTTCAGCTGCTGCAGGTTCAGCTTGCCGTCCGGCCGCACGATGACGCGCGAGTAGATGCGGTCCACCACGATCTCGGCCACCGCCAGCGACAGCGGCGCGTTGGGCGGCATGTCGAAGTCGATGCCGCTGGTGCGCACCGACTTCCAGTTGAGCAGGTCTTCCTTGCCCACGGTGTCCACGGTGACGAGATTGGCGATCTCGGCCGCACCGCGGTACGACACGTGCATCGCCTCCCCGGCACGTCGCAGCGTCACCTTGCCCTTGGCCGAAGCATTGCCGCTATTGAGGGCAACGGTGTTGAACTCGGGCACGTAGGGCCTGAGCGGCACCAGGTCGATGCGGCGCGCGTCGAGGGTCGCATTCACCACCAGCGGCTCGAGGGTGAACACCGAGGCGAGCTCCAGCGTGCCGGACTTGCCGTAGCCGATGCGCGCGTTCGCATTGCCCGACAGCATGCTTCGCGTGCTGAGATCCTCCAGCACCAGGCTCTCGATCGCGACACGGTGCACCGCGGCGGGCTTCACCGCGGCGTCGGCAACCGTGATCTTGTAACCGGTGACCGTTGCCTTGGCGACGATGACGTCCCATGCACCCTCTTGCTCCCTCCCCTTTGGGGGAGGGCTGGGTTGGGGGTCGTTCGCCGCCGGGGAATCTGCAACGACCGGCACTAGCTTCGGCAGCTCGATACTGCCGTCGCGATTGCGCTTGAGGGACACCGCGCCATCCTGCGTTGCGACCGCGGCGATGCGAGCCTGCTTCTTCTTCAGGTCGAGCGCGATGCCATTCACCGTGAGGAGCGGCACGCGAGCTTCGTCACCCATCGCGCTCGCGTCACGCAGCGTCACCGATTTGATGTCCGCCTTGCCGTTCATGGGATCGAACGAGCCCACGTCGGCCTCCAGCCGCGCGAATTTCGCGAGCGGGCCGTCGGCCGTGCGCATCGAAACGTCGTGCAACGCCGCGGTGCCTGCCACGTCCACGGTCGGCTGCTTGCCCGCCGCCTGCGTGAAGCGCACCGAAATATTGGCGTCTAGCATGGCGCCCTCGACCTGGAAAGGCAGGGCGACCGGGACGTACTCGAGGTAGCGGCGCAGGTCCACCGCTTCCAGCGCCAGCGTGAAATGGGTGCGGAGCGAATTCTCGAACGGCAGCGTCTCGCCCGCGAGCCGCAGCGGCGAGCCGTTCACCTTGGCCGAGAACGCCGGCTGCACGTATTCCTTCAGGTGCGTCGGCAGGTTGGAGATGAACGGGATCGCGATGTCCATCTCGGTCAGCTGGTGCTTCGCCGACTTGGGGCGGTCATCGAGATCGACGCGGGCGCCCACGATGCGGATGTTGCTCACCGAGAAGCGCGCCTCGTCGTCGTCGCGCGCGCCTTCCTTGCGCTTCTTCTCCGCCGCCTGCGCGAGCCGCGCGAGGATGTCGCTGAAATTGAAGTGGGTCTCGGCGTCGCGTACCACGTTCACCTTGAGGCCGGTGAGCGTGAGGTTGTCGACCACGGGCGCGAAACGGTAGAGCGACGCGACACTGGCGTCGACGTCCAGCAGGTCGAAGGACACGAACGGGGTTCGCCCATCGGCCTCCAGGACGCGGAAGTTCTTCGCGTGGGCGGTTAGGTTGAAAGGATTGACCGCCAGGCGATCCATGGCGACAGTGCGCCCTAGTTTCTCGCCCATCTTGTCGGCGATCAGCTTCTTCGCGAGCGGCGGCAGCGCGACTCCGACCAGTAGCCCGTATATCGCGACCGCGGCCACGATCCAGATGGCGATGCGCGCGAGGCGCGAGCGGCGGTGCGCGGGGGGAGGAGACGGATTCGACGTATCGGCTGCGGTCGCCATGAGGCTATGACCGGCGCCGCGTGGCTGGGTTCGGCGTCAGCTTGTCAGACGGCGCCTGAAAAGCTTGAGGGCCAATACGAACCCCGCGGTGCCGTAGGCCGCGAGCACCGCGATGTGCATCAGCGGCTGGTCCGGCCAGCGACCCAGCAGCAGCGGGCGCCCCAACGCGATGGCGTGGGTCAGCGGCAACAGGTTGGCCGCGAATTGCAGCCAGGCCGGCATGTTCGCGAGCGGGTAGAACACGCCGCAGAGCAACATCATGGGAGTGAGCGCCAGCGTGAACCAGTACATGAAGAAATCGTACGACTTCGCCAGCGCCGTCATGATGAGCCCCAGGCCGGAGAACGTGAGGCCGATGAGGAACGCGAGCGGCAGGATGAAGACCAGGGTCCACGACTGCGCGAGCCCGAGCGCCGCGGCCACCACCAGCACCGCCGCGCCCGACAGGAAGCTCTTCGACGCGGCCCATACCCATTCGGCGAACACGACGTCCTCCAGGCTCACCGGCGCATTGAGGATGCCCTCCCAGGTGCGCTGCACATGCATCCGTGCGAAGCCCGAGTAGAGCGCCTCGAAGGAGGCCGCGAGCATGGTGGAGTAGCAGATGGTGCCGCCGGCGAGATAGGCGATGTACTTCACGCCTTCCACCTCCGGCACCATGCTCCCCAGCCCGAAGCCGAATCCCACCAGGTAGAGCAGCGGCTCGATGATGTTGCCGAGCACCGACTCGGCCGCGAGCTTCTTCCAGACGAGGTAGTTGCGGCGCCAGACGGCGATCCAGGCGCGGGAGACTTTCATTCCCGCATCTCCCGTCCCGTCAGCTTCAGGAACAAATCCTCCAGGTTGCCGCGCCGGTGCATGAAGCGCAGCCGCGGCACGCGGCGCAGCTGCGCGATCGCGGGCTGCGGGTCCTGCAGGTAGAGGAACGCCGTCTCGCCGTGGAGCTCGGCACGTGTCGCGAGCGCTTGCCCGTGCTGCGCGAACCATTCGTTCACGCCCTCGCCGTACACCTCCACCACCTCGGGCTCGATATGCCGCGCGATCAGCTCATGGGGCGCGCCCTCGGCGAGCGTGCGGCCGTGGTCGATGATCTTCAGCCGGTCGCAGAGCCGCTCGGCCTCGTCCATGAAGTGCGTGGTGAGGAGGATGGTCTTGCCCTGGCGCAGCAGCACGCGGAGCTTCTCCCACATCTGGTGGCGCGCCTGCGGGTCGAGGCCGGTGGTGGGCTCGTCGAGGAAGATCAGGTCCGGGTCGTTCACCAGCGCGCGCGCCAGCACCAGCCGGCGCTTCATGCCGCCCGAAAGCTCCTGGATGCGCGCGTTCGCGCGTGCCTCGAGCGCCGCGAACTCCAGCAGCCGCGGAATGCGCGCATCCATCTCGGCCTCGCGCATCCCGAAGTAGCGGCCGTACACCACCAGGTTCTCGCGCACGGTGAAGTCGGGATCGAGGTTGTCGATCTGCGGCACGACCCCCACGCGGATGCGCCCTTCGCGCGCCGCCTTCGGGACCGGATGGCCGAGAAGGCTGATCTCGCCCGCATCGGGGTGGGTGAGGCCGAGCAGCATGCGCAGCGTGGTGGTCTTGCCGGCGCCGTTGGGGCCGAGGAGCCCATAGCACTCGCCGCGCGTGAGCTCGAGGTCGATGCCCGCCACCACTTCGGCGCCGCCATACGACTTGCGGATGCCGCGAGCGACCAGTACGGCGTCGCTCACCGGACCCAGCGCGCCACCGCCTCGCGGAGCACATGCAGCTTTCGATGGAAGAAATGCTCACCGCCGGGCACCACGACCACCGGAACCTCGCGCGGCGTGGCCCATGCGAGCGAATCCGACAGGGGCACGGTCTCGTCGAGGTCGCCGTGCAGGACCAACGTGTTCGCGGTGGTGTGGCGGCCGGGCGATCCCAGGTCGGGGTCGGCGGGGTCGGGTGCGGTGCCCATGCCGTGGGCGGAAATGCGGCGGAAGCCGGGAGCCACGAGGATCAGCTGCTTGAAATCGGCACGCTCGCTCGCGCGCACCGCCACCGCGCCGCCGAAGGAGAACCCCGCGAGGTACAGCGGCAGCTCCGCGGCCTCGCTGCGCGCGTGCTGGACCACGCGAAGCAGGTCATCGGCTTCGCCGCGCCCCTCGTCATGGACGCCTTCGGTGCCGCCCACGCCGCGGAAGTTGAAGCGATAGGCGGCGATCCCCGCGTCGAAGAAAGCCTTCGCGAGGGTGGTGACGACCTTGTTGTCCATGGTGCCGCCGAAGAGCGGATGGGGATGCGCGATGACCGCGATGCCGCGCGCATCGGCCCTCGGTTGCGACGCGACCTCGATTGCCCCCGCCGCACCCGCAATGCGGGATGTTTGCCCTCCGCCGGCCACGCTCAGATGCGCAGGCGCTCGACGACGCGGCCGTTCACCAGGTGCTCGTCGCTGATCTCGTCGATGTCCTTCTCGTCGACGTACGTGTACCAGGTCTCGTCGGGGTAGACCACCAGGACCGGGCCCAGCTCGCAGCGATCGAGGCAGCCGGCCTTGTTGATGCGCATCATGCCCTCGCCCGAGAGCTTGAGGGACTTGATGCGCTTCTTCGCGTACTCCTGCATCGCCTCGGAGCCGTGGTTGGCGCAGCACCTCTCGGGCGGCTCGCGTTTGTTGAGGCAGAAGAACACGTGGTGCTTGTAGTAGCTCATGGCTCCATTCTATTCCCGCCCGCCGCGCGCCGGACGTGGAAGAAGAGCGCCACCAGGAACACCACTGCGGCGAACGGCCACAGCTCGTGGATGAAACGCGTGAGGGTGGCGAAGCTCGCGAGCTGTCCATGGGGCCAGCGGAAGAGCCGCAGGAACTCGTCGATCGCGCTGTACGCGCCGAAGACCTTCGAGAACAGCGCCGCGGCGAGGATCAGCACGAACGCGAGATAGATGCGCCCGAGGCGCCCGATCCTGCGCAGCGGCATGAAGAGCAGGATCCCGCCGGCGAGGCCCGCCACCCGACCCGTGCTCGCCCAGTCAGGCGAGAAGTGCGGCTGCAGCATGACGCTCGCCATGGCGAACTTGAGCCACAGCGCGATGGTGAGGAGCAGCAACGTGAGCCGCAGGCTGCCGGTCTCGGATTCCACCAGCGTCGAGACGAACAGGCCGAAACCGCAGATGCCCATGCCGACGGCGGCCAGCTGCAGGCTCGCCAGCTCCGGCTCGATCTCGCGCGCGATATCGCCCGCGCCGAAGAACGGCAGGCCCGGGTTCAGCTGCGCGAGCAACCACAGCATCAGCAGCACCAGCGCGGCGTCGCCGTAGGCCCCGGGAATCACGGCGCGCTCGCGCAGCTCGCCGAGCGGCTTGGTGACCAGCGAGTGGAATGGATCGGCGAATGCGAGCGCCCCCAGCAGCGCGCCGCAGGTGTTGGCGACGAGATCCACCAGCGATGACACGCGCCCCGGGATAAATAGCTGTGCCGCCTCCATCGCCAGGCTGAAGAGCGCCGCCAGGGCGATCGACTTGGCGATGGCGCGGCCGCGCTCGCCGGTGCTGCGGAAATAGAGGCACAGCAGCGTGCCCAGGGGCATGTACGCCACGACGTTGAAGACCACGTCGGAGCGGATCACGTGGCGCGCGAGGGTGAAGATGCCGCGCACCGTCTCGGCCGACGGGAGGCGCAGCGGCGCGAATGGATAGAGGCTCGCGTAGGTGAGCAGCAGCAGCCACACCACCGCCGAGCCGCCGAATCGCCCGGCTTTCATCCGGCCGGTTTCAGGCCCTGCCGGTAGCGCGTCGCGCGCTCCACGTAGTGCTCGGCGATCCAGGTGTTCATGGCTATCTCGTCGGCCGTGAGGCTGCGCACCACCTTGCCCGGGACGCCCAGCACCAGCGAGCCGTCCGGAATCACCTTGCCTTCCGGGATCAGGGAGCCCGCGCCCACCAGGCAGTTCTTCCCCACCACCACGCGGTTGAGGATGATGGCGCCGATGCCGATCAGCGAGTTCTCGCCCACGGTGCAGCCATGGAGCATCACCAGGTGGCCGATGCTCACGTTGCGCGCGAGCGTGAGCTGCACGCCGCCGTCGGTGTGCAGCACCGAACCGTCCTGCACGTTCACGTTCTCGCCCAGCGTGATCACGTCGTTGTCGGCGCGGATGGTGACGCTCCACCACACGCTCGCGTTGTGTTCCATCACCACCGAGCCGATCACGGCGGCGTTGGGCGCCACGAAACAGTCGCCCTTCATCACGGGCTTGCGGTCGTCGAGCTGGTAGATCATCGAAAACAGGTGTCAGACACGGGAATGCGGATTGTCGCCCGATACCCGTGTCTGACACCAGTTTTTCACGAAGGCTTGAACAGGTGCGCGAAAGTGCGGCTCACCTCGATCTTCTCCGCCCGGTCGCGCAGCGTGATCTCGCGGCGCCCAAGGTCGTCCATGCTCACCGAAGCGATGGCGCGGATGTTCACGATGGTGCCGCGGTGCACCTGCCAGAAATGCCGCGGGTCGAGCTCGGCGGAAAGCTCGCGCAGCGTCTTGCGGACCAGCGCCTCGCCGTCGCGCGCCACGACGCGGGTGTACTTGGTGTCCGACTGGAAATAGAGGATATCGTCGACGTTGATCAGCTTGAGGTTGTTGCCGAGGGAGGCCTGCAGCCATTGCAGCCGGCCCGCGCCCGGCGACACGCGCCGCGCCAGCTCGTCGATCAGCTTGTCGAGGCCCGCGGCGGGCGTGGCAAGCCGCGCCTTCAGGCGCGCGGCGGTTTCCGCCAGGCGCTGCACCTCCGCGGGCTTGAGCACGTAGTCGACGGCGCCGCGCTCGAAAGCCTCCACCGCGTAGCGGTCGTAGGCGGTGACGAACACCACGTGCGCCTGGGCGCCGATCTCGCGCGCCGCCTCGAGCCCGTTCATGAGCGGCATTTCGATGTCGAGGAACACGATGTCGGGTCGATGCTCGCGCACCGCGTTCACCGCCTCGGCGCCGTTGCCGGCTTCCGCCGCGATCGCGAGATCCGGCCAGGCTTCGGCGAGCGCCGAGCGCAGGCTCGCGCGCAGCAGCGGCTCGTCGTCGGCGATGACGGCGGTGGTCGCCATCAGCGTGGGATCACGATCGCGGCGACGGTGCCATTGCCGCCGGGGCTCTCGAGCGTGAGGCGGGCCGCGTCGCCATGCAGGGCGCGCAGCCGCTCGCGCACGTTGACCAGGCCCACGCCATGCCCGACCGGCTGCACCAGCCCGCGGCCGTCGTCCTGCACCTCGATGCGGATCGCGCCGTCGGCTTCGGCCGCGCGCACGTCCACGCGCCCGCGGCCCATGGGAGCCACGCCGTGCTTGATGGCGTTCTCCACCAGCGTGATCAGCATGAGCGGCGGGAACGGCTGCGCGTGCAGCTCCCGCGGCACGTCGATCGTGAACTCGAGCGCGCCCCCCATGCGCAGCCGCATGATCTCCAGGTACGCCCGCGCGAGCTCGCCCTCGCGCCCGAGCGTCGAGCCCTCGCTGCGGATTTCGGGAAGCGCGTTGCGCAGGTAGCGGATGAGGTGGTCCAGCATGGCGATCGCGTCGGGCGACTGCGTCTGCACCAGGTAGCGCACGTTGGAGAGCGTGTTGAAGAGGAAGTGAGGCTCGACCTGCGCCTGCAGCAGCTTGAGCTCGGCCTGCATGCCCTGGCGCGCGACGCGCTCCCGCTCGGCTTCCGCCGTGAGGCGCGCGGCGGTCTGGGCGGCGTCGCGCAGGCGCATGCGCGAGATGCCCACCAGCAGCGCGGCGAAGAAGAATCCCACCAGGAACGTGACCGCCGCGGCGCGCGTGTACGTGTCCATGCCGATGTCGGCGAAGCTCCGCCCGCGGCCGATGGTGGCCGAGACGAAGCCCATCGCGCCGCCCACCATCACCACCGCGATCAGCACCGCGAATACCCACCACGCCGGCTTGCCGCTCCACTTGCGGTAGCCGTACCAGGCCGAGATGACCGTGAAGCCCAGGCCGAGCACGCTCGCGAAGGCGAAGAAGAGCACCATTCCCAGCCCCGACTGCGGCCGCAACGCCATCAACACGGTCGCCACCAGCAGCACGACGAGCGCGAACATCCACAGCGCACGCCAGCGGTTCTGCTTGAGCTTGCGGTCGAGCCCCATCGCCTCGGCGTATTCCTCCGGCGTGAGCCGCTTCGCGGCCCACGCATCGAGGCGGGCTTCGAGGGCCCTGAGGGAGCTGGCAATCATCACGGCGAGACTACCGCAAGGCGCTACCCCGGCGCCGCGAGGCGACGAAGCGCCGGAAATCGGGCGTCACATCTGCTTAAAGAGGTGGGAGTAGATCCGCGAGACGACGAGGGACTCGTCCTTGCCCTTGATCTTCACGTGCGCCTGGCCGCGGAAATCGCGGCTGACCCCCGCGATCGCATTGACCGCGACCACGGTGGAACGGTGGATCTGCCAGAAGGCTTCGGGGTCGAGGCCGTCCAGCAGCTCGCGGATCGGGGTCTTGATCAGCGCCTCGCTGTCTGCGAGCACTACGCGCGTGTACTTCTCGTCGGACTGGAAGAAGAGGACGTCGTTGACCGGGATCAGGCGCAGGTTGGCCCCGACCGTCGCCTTGATCCACTGCAGCTTCTCGCGCTTGCCGCCGGCCAGCTGGTCCGAGATGCGCGCGAGCACCGCATTCAGGTCCACCGGCGGCGACGCGAGCTTCGCCTTGAGGCGTTCGATGGTCACGGCGAGGCGCTCGTCGGTCGCGGGCTTGAGCACGTAATCCACCGCACCGGTCTCGAAAGCCTGGATCGCGTACTGGTCGTACGCGGTCACGAATACCACGTGGCTACGACCGCCCACGTGACGCGCGACCTCCACCCCGGTCATCTCCGGCATCTGGATGTCGAGGAACATGAAGTCCGGCGTGCGTTCCTCGAGCGCCTCCAGCGCGGCCGCGCCGTCCTCCACCGAGGCGATCACTTCCAGCTCGGGCCACAGCTTCGCGAGCTTGGTCTCGAGCTGCTTGCGCAGGATGGCTTCGTCCTCGGCGACGATGGCGGTGGGCATGGCGCGATTCTACGGGGCGCCG
>DATLEL010000024.1:0-7105 GCA_035525255.1 Usitatibacter sp. | reverse complement strand
CTTCCTCGCCTCCGACGCGGCCGCGCAAATCAACGGCGCCTCGATGGTCGTCGACGGCGGCTGGACCGCCCGCTGACGGGATGGCGAAGCGCAAGCGAGGCGAGGCGGTGGTCCTGGTGACCGGGTTCGAGCCGTTCAACGGCGAAGGACTCAATCCCTCGTGGGAAGTATGCAACCGGTTGGCGCGCTCCATCGGCGGCATGCGTGTGGAGACGTGCCGCGTGCCGTGCGAATTCCGCCGCGCCATCGAGGTGGTCGCCGAAGCCATCGAGCGGCTCCGGCCCGCGCTGGTGGTGAGCCTCGGGCAAGCGGGTGGACGCTCGCACCTCTCGGTCGAACGCGTGGCGATCAACGTGGACGATGCCCGCATCGACGACAATGCGGGTACGGCGCCTGTCGACGCCCCGATCGCCCCGGACGGGCCGCCGGCCTACTTCGCCACGTTGCCGATCAAGGCGATGGTCGCCGCGATGCGCGCCGCGGGCGTGCCTGCCGAGGTGTCGAACACCGCGGGGACTTACGTGTGCAACCACCTGATGTACGGCGTGCTGCATTCCATCGCCGCGAGCGGCACCGATGCGCGCGCGGGTTTCATCCACCTGCCCTATGCGGAAGAGCAGGTGCTCGACAAGCCGACGGTCGCGGCGATGGCGATCGCGACCATGACGCGCGGAGTCGAGGCGGCCATCGCGGCCGCTGGACTAGAATTGGCCTGACTCTCGCGACTTTTCGCGGCTGGGAATGAATCGATGAGCAAAGTGCATGCGGACGCAAAGTCGGCGCTGGCCGGCCTGCTGAAGAACGACATCACCATCGCCGCGGGCGGCTTCGGCCTCTGCGGCATTCCCGAGAACCTCATCGGCGCGGTGGTGGAGAGCGGCGTGAAGGGCCTCACCATCTGCGGCAACAACGCGGGCGTCGACGACTTCGGCATGGGCCTGCTGCTGAAGACCCACCAGGTGAAGAAGGTGATCGCCTCGTACGTGGGCGAGAACAAGGAGTTCGAGCGCCAGGTGCTGGCGGGCGAGCTCGAGCTGCAGCTCACGCCGCAGGGCACGCTGGCGGAGAAATTCCGCGCGGGCGGTGCCGGCATTCCGGGGTTCTACACGCGCACCGGCTTCGGCACCAAGCTCGCCGAGGGCAAGCACACCCATTCGTTCGACGGGCGCGAGTACGTGCTCGAGGAGGCGATCCGCGCGGACCTGTCCATCGTGAAGGCGTGGAAAGGCGACAAGGCGGGCAACCTCGTCTATCGCAAGACGTCGCGCAACTTCAACCCGAGGATCGCGACTTGCGGCAAGGTCACCGTGGCCGAAGTGGAGCAGCTGGTGGAGGTGGGCGAGCTCGATCCCGACCAGGTCCACACGCCGGGCATCTTCGTCGACCGGATCATCCAGGGTGCCAAGTACGAGAAGCGCATCGAGTTCCGCACCGTTTCCGGCGGCGCCGCCTCGAAGAAGGACTCGCCGATTCGCGACCTCATGGCGCGCCTCGCGGCGAAGGAACTGAAGGACGGCTTCTACGTGAACCTGGGCATCGGCATCCCGACCCTGGTCGCCAACCACATCCCGAAGGGCATGACGGTGCACCTGCAGTCGGAGAACGGCCTGCTCGGCATCGGGCCCTTCCCGGCCGACGACCAGGTCGATCCCGACCTCATCAACGCCGGCAAGCAGACCATCACCACGCTCCCCGGGTCGAGCTTCTTCTCGAGCGCGGATTCGTTCGGCATGATCCGCGGCGGGCACGTGGACCTGTCGATCCTCGGCGGTCTGGAAGTGGCGGAGAACGGCGACCTCGCCAACTGGATGGTGCCCGGCAAGATGGTGAAGGGCCCCGGCGGCGCCATGGACCTCGTCTCCGGCGTGCGGCGCGTCGTGGTGCTGATGGAGCACACCTCCAAGGATGGCGCTTCCAAGGTGCTGAAGAAATGCACCCTGCCGATCACCGGCAAGGGCGTGGTGAACAAGATCATCACCGACCTGTGCGTCTTCGAGGTGGAGCCCGGCAAGGGACTGGTGCTCACGGAGCTCAATCCCGGGGTGACGCTGGAGGACGTGAAGGCCAAGACCGCCGCGGAGTTCCGCGTCGCGTTGTAGCGTCCGCATGACGGGGGACTCATGAAATCCCCGATGTTCTACGCCTGGCTTTCGGTCGCGACCTCCATCGTGACCATCGCGCTCAAGTTCGGCGCGTATTACCTCACGGGGTCGGTGGGGCTCCTGTCGGACGCGGTGGAGGCGATCGTGAACATCGTCGCGGCGCTGGTGGCCCTCTCGATCCTCGCGTACTCCGCGGCCAAGCCCGACGCCGAGCACAACTTCGGCCACGACAAGGCGCAGTATTTTTCCAGCGGCATCGAAGGCACGCTCATCTTCGTCGCCGCGGGCGCGATCGTATGGGCGGCGATTCCGCGCCTGGTGGCGCCCCAACCCATCGCGCAGGTGGGCGCCGGGATCGCGCTTTCGGTCGCGGCCTCCATCGCCAATGCCGCGTGCGCGTGGGTGATGCTGCGCGCGGCACGCGCGCATCGCTCCATCACGCTCGAAGCCGACGCGCGCCACCTGCTCACCGACGTGTGGACCACCGTCGGCGTGCTGGTGGGCATCCTGCTGGTGAAGGCGACGGGGTGGCTGCGGCTCGATCCCCTCATCGCGATCGCGGTGGCGCTGCAGATCCTGTGGACCGGCTGGAGCCTGATCCGCCGCTCGTTCGAAGGACTCATGGACCGTGCCATCCCCGACGCCGACCGCGCGGCCATCGTGGAAGTGCTGGAGGCGCTGCACCACCAAGGCGGCGACTATCACGCCCTCCGCACGCGGGTGGCCGGTGCGAAGAGCTTCGTCGACGTCCACGTGCTGGTGCCGGGAAGCATGAGCGTGCAGCAGGGCCACGACCTGGTCGAGGGATTGGAGAAGGAGATCCAGGCGCGGCTGCCGCACGTCGAAGTGCTCACGCACCTGGAGCCGCTCGAGGACCCGAAGAGCTGGGACGATCCCGGCAAGCCGCTCGCCGGCAGCTGAAGCCGGCCGCGCGCTTGACGCGCGCCTTCCCGCGGTGATTCACTAGCCGCGCGCCGCGGTCCGGCATTTGGCGGCGACAAGACCAACGATTCGCGCAGGTCCCCAGGGAGGCCTCGCATGCGCACACGCCGCACCCGGCTTCGCCGTGGCCTCCGGCGCCCGGCGATCATCGCCGCGCTCGCCGCATTCGCTGCGCTCGTTTGCGTGGACCCGCCCCGGGCCGCCAACAGCTCGGCCCTGCCGGCCGATTTTCCGGTGGTGACGCTCGACCGGGTGTTCCATCGCTCGGGCAACAACCCCTTCGATCCCCGCGACCCGCTGGCCGCCGTCGCGCCGCGGGGATTTCCATGAGGCTCGCGGCCGCCGCGCTCGCGTTGCTGCTGGCCGCGGCCCCGGGGCCGGACGCCCATGAGCTGCGGAACATCACGCCGATCGAGCGCAAGCCCCACCCGCGAGCTGCCGAGATGCAGCGATTCGAGGTGGAGGCCAGCGGCGCGCCCGCCGCGATAGAGCAGCGGCGCATCGAGTACGCCATGCGCCAGGTGGTGCGTACCTGGAACCGGGAATATGGCGGCGCGGAGCTGGCGTTCGGTTTTCCGCAGCGCGATCGCCTCATCGACGTGCTGCAGTCGCGCGTGCCCCGGGACGCGACGTTGAGGCTGGTGGCGATCGAAGGTTGGCGCGTGATCCAGCCGGACGCATTCGCCAGCGGCGCGACGCGCGCCGTCTCCATCACGGCGCGCACGCGCATCGATTTCACCGACGCCTCCGGCCGCCGCCAGTTCCGCGAAGGGGTGAACGAGTACCACGTGACGCTCGCCGAGCCGCGTCGATGAGGGGGTGGGCCACCCTCTGTGCGTTGGTGATACCGGCGGCGGTCATCGATGCCCTCGCCCAGGAGTACGAACCCGAGCCCGGCCTCACCGCCACCTACATCCTCACCCTCGAGCAATCGGGCGATCACGATGGGCGGGGTCCCCCGCAGACGCTGCCGCTGCGCGGTTCCGAGCGGGTGCACGTGACCTATCACCGCAAGCGGGACTATCGGCTGTGGACCCTGGAGCTGGACGCGGTCGCCGACGACATGCCCTACGGCCGCCGCGGCACGGCGCTTTCGGCCTTCACGCTGAAACGCGAAGACGGTGCGAGCGCCATTCCCTATCGCGCGATCGCCGGGGAGTTCTATGCAGCGACCACATCGTTCACCGTGAGCCGCATGCTCAAGGGCGCGTCGCTGGAGCTGCAGCCATTCGATGCGCGCCACGGCATCCTGCATTCGGTGGTCGCATTCGCCGGAAAGAACGCCGACGAGTGGAAGGATTTCGGCAGCAGCACCGACAACAGCGTGGGCTTTTCGTGGGTGGCGCAGCCCATCGCGGCCGAAGGCGCCCACGCGGGCGTCCACGCGGTGCGCAACTCGGTGGTCTCGGACGATCCCTTCAATCCCGGGCGCCGCAGCCAGGCCGCGGCGAGCTTGTCGGGCAGCGTGCCGTTCCCGATCGGGCGCACGCAATGGCGCGTGGAGGGCGAGCTCGCGCGGGTTCGCGGCGATTCGGGCCCCGGCTCGGCAGAGGAGTTCCAGGGGCGTGCGGGCAATGCCGTCTACGCATTGCTCGGCGGCACGGCCCCGCTCCTCGGGCTCACGTGGTCCACGCAGGTGGAGCGCAACACGCCGGAATCGGCCTCCTATGCCAGCTGGTCCCAGGGAGATCGGCGACGCTCCGAAAGCAGGATCTCCTGGAGCCGCGGAAGCGCGAGCGCGGAGGTGCGTCATGACGCGACACGCGAGGAAGCGACCACGGAACGACCGCGGGATGACCGCGGCGCGGGGGTCATGCTCAACATTCCCCTGCCCGGGACGCTGCTGCAGTGGCGCACCGACGCATGGCGGCGGAGCGTGCAGCGCGCGGGCACCGAGTCGCGCGTCGGCGAGCGTGCGGAGTCGGCGATCGAGCGGAACCAGGGGCTCTTCAGGTTCAAGGCCGGCGTCGCCGTGCAGGACGAGGAGGACCTGGCCAACCACGACAACGACCGGCGGCAACGGGACTTGTTCCTGCGCGTCTCCTACGACACGCTGGTGGACCGCCGGCTGGTGAGCGTGACCCCGAGGGTCACCCTGCAGCGGACGAGCGCGCCCCTGTTCACCCAACGCAAGGTCATCGTCGGCGGTGATTTCATGGTGCAGGGCGACGTCCACGGCCTGGGCGTGCACCTGAACGGCAACACGGCACGCACTGGCCAGGCGCTGATGCCGGACGTGGTGAACGTCGCTTCCACCATCGAGTACACGTACCACCGTGGCCCGCACCTGTTCTCCCTCGGCTACCAGGCGCTCGACGTGCGGACGCGGCCAGGGGTGACCGCGCGACGCTACACCGCCGGCATGCAGTGGACCATGACCTTGGGACCGCAGACGCGAGGGACGCGCGTGGCGGCGAGGCCCTCGCTGGCGGCCGCGGCCTATACGTACGTGGGGCCTATCCCGAAGAATGCCGGTGCCCTGGTGGAAGTCCCCATCGGCGCGGACCGCGCGCGCCTCGCCGCGGAGCTCGCTGTTTTCGGGAGTGGCACGCAGTCCTCCAACGCGGCGGTGTACGACGTCCAGTTCCTCCTGAATGTCCCGGGGCGGCAACGCTTCGCGGTTGTCTACGATCCCGATGACCGTGTCGAGAAGGTGGCGCTGCTGCTGTCCCTGGATAACACCGGGCCCGCGGATGCCTCGCGCGCCTACGATCGCGTGCTCCGCGAGATGATCGAGCGCTTCGGTCCGCCCGACGTCGCGCGCCAGGAGGGAATGATCCGCGAGACCTACGCGAGCGATTTCGCGTCCGGACGGGCAGTGCGCTACGCCGAGTGGCGCCGCCGCGACGGCGTCCTGCGCCTGGGCATCCCCCGCCGGCTCGACGGCGTCGTGCGCATCGAGGTCCAGCACGCTCTCGCCCTGCGCGACCCCCGTTCTTCCGGCTGGGGCCTCGCCAGCGTCGACTGAAATTGGGGTCAGACCCCAATTATCGTAAGTCCCTGACGGGGCACTAGTTTTGATAATTGGGGTCGATAATTGGGGTCTGACCCCAATTGTTTTGCCAATGATGATCGAACCGACCAACCGGGGCCTGTACTGTGCCGCAGGCGACTTTTACGTCGACCCCTGGCAGCCGGTGGAGCGCGCCGTCATCACGCACGCCCACGGCGACCATGCGCGGCAGGGAAGCGCGTCGTACCTGTGCGCCGCGCGCGGGCTGCCGGTGCTGCGCACGCGGATGGGGGCGGACGCCAACATTGAGGCGATCCCCTACGGCGAGACGCGCGTCTTGAACGGCGTCACGGTTTCCCTCCACCCGGCGGGCCACGTGCTCGGCAGCAGCCAGGTGCGCATCGAGCACGGGGGGGAGGTGTGGGTGGTGTCCGGCGACTACAAGCTCGATCCCGATCCCACCTGCGAGCCTTTCGAGCCGGTGCGCTGCCACGCCTTCATCAGCGAGTCCACCTTCGGGCTTCCCATCTACCGCTGGTGCACGCCGCGTGAGACGTTCGACCGCGTGGACGCGTGGTGGCGCGCCAACGCCGCCGCCGGCCGCGCGAGCGTGATCTTCGCCTACGCATTCGGCAAGGCGCAGCGCATCCTCGCGAGCGTCGACGCCTCCATCGGCGAGATCGTGGTGCACGGCGCGGTAGATAACCTGAACCGGGGCTACCGCGAGAGCGGCGTGGCGCTGCCGTCGACGAAGATGGTGAGCGACTTCGAGGCGAAACGAGACTACGCCGGTGCGCTGGTCGTGGCGCCACCCTCGGCGCAGTCCTCGCCGTGGCTCAAGCGCTTCGGCAACTATTCCGATGCGTTCGCCTCGGGCTGGATGGCGATCCGCGGCGCCCGCCGGCAACGCTCCGTGGACCAGGGCTTCATCCTCTCGGATCACGCGGACTGGCCCAGCCTGCAGCGCGCCATCGCCTCCACCGGCGCCGAGCGCGTCTTCGTGACCCACGGCTTCATCGAGCCGATGGTGCGCTGGCTCACGGAGCAGGGCTACGACGCCCGCGGGATGGATACGCACTTCGAGGGCGAGAAGGGCGCGGAGGAAGCC
>DATLEL010000004.1:0-29728 GCA_035525255.1 Usitatibacter sp. | reverse complement strand
TACCAGAACTTCACGAGATTCGAAGAGGTGACCCGCGTTCTATCGCGCCTTCGCGGGTGGCATGTCGCCGATCGGGGCGCGTTCAAGAAGGATCAGGCTTATCAGGCGTCGCTTCGCATGCGCCTCGATACCGCCCAGCTGCCAAAACCGTTCCAGCTCAACGCGATCGCCTCGCGTGACTGGGCGGTAGCTTCTGAATGGCATCGCTGGTCGATCGTTCCATGAAACCCCTGATCTTCCTCTGCGTGGTCACTGGCGCGGCGCTGGTGTACCTGATGGCAGAGGCCACGGCGAACACCACGCTGTTCGCGCAGAACTACCAGTTGCTGCTGTATCTCGGGGGCGGCCTCGCCCTCGGTCTGGGAAGCCTCATCGCTTACCAGCTGATGCTGCTGCGCCGCAAGCTGCGCGAGCGCGTGTTCGGCTCCAAGCTCACGCTCCGGCTGATGGTGGTCTTCGCCTTGATGGCCTTGATCCCGGGCGGGCTGGTCTACGCAATATCGTTCCAGTTCCTGCAGCGCTCGATCGATTCGTGGTTCGAAGTGCGCGTGGACGAGTCGCTCAACCGCGGCATCAAGCTCGCGCGCAATGCGCTCGAGAGCTCGTTGAAGGAGCTGGAGAAGAAGGCCGAGGCGATGGCCCAGGCCCTGGCGACTTCGCAGGCGGTCGAAGCCGCGACTCTGAACCGGCTTCGCGAGCAGCATTCGATCGAGGACGCGACCCTCCTCACGCCGCGCGGCCGGATCATCGCGCAATCGGGCTCCGAACCCGTGGCGCTCCTTCCGGACCTTCCCGGGCCGGAAGTGCTGCGCCAGGTGCGCCAGCAGCAGCGCGTGGCGAAGATCGAGCCCATCGGCGAGAAGGGCATCTTCCTGCGCGTGATCGTCCCGGTGAACGTGCTCACCATCGCGGACGACATCCGCATCCTCCAGGTACTGCAGCGCGCGCCGACCGCCCTGGTCGAGGACGCGCAGTTGGTGGAAGTCGGCTTGAAGGAATACCAGGCGCTGCTCTTCGCGCGCGTGAACCTGAAGCGCGTGTTCGGGCTCACCCTCACGCTCGCCATGCTGCTCACTCTCTTCTCGGCGCTGGCGCTCGCGTTCGTGCTGTCGGAGCGACTCTCGGCGCCCCTGTCCGCGCTCGCGGAAGCCACGCGCGCGATCGCCAAGGGCGATTACTCGAAGCTGAACCCGGTGAAGAGCCGCGACGAATTCGGCGTGCTCACGCAGTCCTTCAACACCATGACGCGCCAGATCGCGGATGCCACCGCCGCGACCGAGCGCAACCAGCAGCAGCTCGAGAACGCCAAGGCGTACCTCGAAAGCATCCTCTCCAACCTCACCTCGGGCGTGCTCACCTTCGACGAGCGCCTCTACGTGAAGACCATGAACGCCGCGGCGAACGACATCCTCGGCGTGACCGGGGGCGCGTTCTACGGCCTCAAGCTCTCGGAGTGGCCCCGC
This sequence comes from Usitatibacter sp., assembly GCA_035525255.1. Classification (GTDB taxonomy): domain Bacteria; phylum Pseudomonadota; class Gammaproteobacteria; order Burkholderiales; family Usitatibacteraceae; genus Usitatibacter. The sequence continues at coordinate 28,265 of DATLEL010000004.1, read as the reverse complement.
CACGTGCAGGCGGTGGCGCCGTTCGCTGAGATCGCGCTGCGGCACTTCGCGGGCTCCGGCATGCGCCAGTGGGAGGAGCAGATGGAATACCGCCGCGCCGACGGGCAGCGCACGCTGCTGCTGCGCGGCACTCGCCTGGGCAAGAGCGGCGAGAACGGCTACGTGGTCGTGTTCGACGACATCACCCACCTCATCCAGGCGCAGCGCGACGCGGCGTGGGGCGAGGTCGCGCGCCGCCTCGCGCACGAGATCAAGAACCCGCTCACCCCGATCCAGCTTTCCGCCGAGCGCCTGCAGCACAAGCTGAAGGACAAGCTGCCCGAGCAGGAAGCCGAGATGCTCACGCGCGCGACCAGCACCATCGTCACCCACGTCGCGGCGCTGAAGGGCATGGTGGACGACTTCACCCAATACGCCCACGCCTCGCGCATGAACGCGCGCGCCCTCACGCTGAACGACCTGGTGCGCGAAGTGCTGGTGCTCTATGAAGCCATGGGGGTCGCCATCGAGGCGCGCCTGGCCGAGGACCTGCCGCAGATCTACGCCGACCCCGCGATGCTGCGACAGGTGCTGCACAACCTTTTCCAGAACGCCATCGACGCGCTCTCCGGGGTCGAGGGCCCACGCATCCTGGTGTCGACGTCACAGGGCACCGGCGGGGTGCTCCTCACGGTGCGGGACAACGGGACCGGCATCGCCGAGGCCGTCATGGGCCGCATCTTCGAGCCGTACGTGACCACGAAGCCCAAGGGCACCGGGCTCGGCCTCGCGATCGTCAAGAAAATCGTCGATGAGCACCATGGCCGCATACTGGTGGAAAATGTGAAGCCCCACGGTGCCAACGTGAGCATCGTCCTTCCCTCCAAGGCCGCTGCCTAACAACCCTCCGCATGCCCGCGAACCAGATACTCGTCGTCGACGACGAAGTCGGCATCCGTGAACTCCTCTTCGAGATCCTCCGCGACGAGGGTTACGGCGTACGCCTTGCCGAGAACGCGCAGACGGCCCGCTCCGCCCGCAAGGAGATGCGCCCCGACCTCGTGCTGCTGGACATCTGGATGCCCGACACCGACGGCATCACGCTGCTGAAGGAGTGGGCGGGTAGCGGGCTCCTCACGATGCCCGTCGTGATGATGTCGGGCCACGGCACCATCGACTCGGCCGTCGAAGCCACGCGCATCGGCGCCTTCGATTTCCTCGAGAAGCCCATCAGCCTTCCCAAGCTGCTCGCGACGGTAGGCAAGGCGCTCGCCGGCGGCAAGACCTTGCCGAAGACCGGCCTCGCCCTGGTGAACCTGGGGCGCGCGCGCGTGGTGCAGGAGCTGCGCCAGCGCCTCGAGCAGGTGGGCCGGCTACGCACCCCGGTGTTGCTGGTGGGCGAGGCGGGCAGCGGATTCGAGCTGTGCGCCCGCCATCTGCACCTGCCGAACACGCCCTGGGTTTCGCCCGAGGACACCGAGTGGCTCGCTACCAACCCCTTCGACCCGCTGAACGAGGCACGCGACGGCACGCTGTTCCTCCCGGAGATCGCGACGCTCGGCAAGGCCGAGCAGAAGGGCCTCGCGCAGGTGATGGGCAAGCTGGACAAATTCAACGTGCGCCTGATCTGCGGCGCCACCGGCCCGTTGCCGGCGATGGCGGAGGACGGGCGCTTCGATGCCGCGCTCTATCACCAGGTCGCGGGCCTCACGATCGCGGTCCCGTCGCTCGCCGACCATGCGGAGGACATTCCCGACATCGCAACCACGCTGCTCATCCAGCTGGTGGACGCGAACGAGGTGCCGCTGCGAACCCTTACCGTGGGCGCGCTGAACGTAATGCGCAACCTGCATTGGCCCGGCAACCTGCCGGTGCTGCAGAACGTGGTGAAGACGCTCGCGCTCACCTCGCTCACCAACGACATCACCGGCGACGACGTGAACCGTGTCGCGCGCGAGTTCAACCTGGGCCCGCGCGAGCAGGCGACGACCGAGGTCGGGGTGTCGCTGGACCTGCCGCTGCGCGACGCGCGCGAGCAGTTCGAGAAGCAGTATTTCCTGCACCACATCCGGCGGGAGGAAGGCAACATGTCTCGCGTCGCCGACCGCGTGGGCCTCGAGCGCACGCACCTCTACCGCAAGCTGAAGCAGCTCGGCATCCGCCCGTCCGGCAAGGGCGAGGACGCCGCAGGCAGCTAGCGCGTCTCGAGCCGCCCCAGGCGCACGGCCGTGAGGCCGGTCTTCACGTTATTGGGCACCGGCATCACCAGCACGCAATTGTCGTAGGGCGCGCGCACCGCGCGGTCGCCGTCCCAGGCGATGACATCGCCCTCGTGCGGCACCACCTCGAGTCCCGAGAAGGCTTTCGCGAAGCGGAAAGCCGGCGTGCTGGCGATGACGGCTTCGGTCACGCGGATGAGCCTCTGCCGCGGGACCGCCGCCTCGATCTCACGGGCCGCGTGCGTTGCTTCCACCACGCCGAGGTGGCGCAGGAAGCGCCAGGTGGTCTGCCACGCAACGCGCTCGGCATTGCGCTCCCAATGTTGCCCGCACTCCACCAGGAGGGCGTTCTTCGCGCTGTTGGGGTCGCCGAAACCGGCGAAGTCGCGCATGCGGGTGCCGTTCGAATGCCCGGTATCGCTCACGACGTGCTCGGGCACGCCCACGTCGAACGCGAAGCGGATGCCTTTTTCCAGTGGCCCGCAAATCATCACCGGCGGACTGGGCTCGAGCATCGAATGGATGTCGAGCATGAAATCGGCGGCCTCGACGTAGGGGCGCAGCTCGCGCGCGCGGCGCAGCTCGACCGTCGCCTGCGTCCCGTCGAGCACGGCGGGCGTCCACACGCGATTGAAGTCTTCGTCCACGAAGCGGCTCGCGTAGGGGTTGCGCGTGTCGAAGCGGGCGAAGGCGTCCACGTTCGCGAAGGCGAGCGTGAGCGTGCCCCTTGTGGGGCGCACCTTTTCGCGCAGCAGCCGGTCGACGACGATCGCTCCGCAGATCTCGTTGCCGTGGGTGAGCGCATTCACCAGCACGTGTGGGCCCGGCTTGCCGCTGTCGAAACTGTGGACGTAATCGGTGCCGGTAGCGGATTGCCGGTGAGGCGCGATGTCGGGTGCGGTCAGCTCGATGGGAACGGTGGGCATGGGCTCAATGCTTGTGCGGGTGGCCATGGTCGTGGCCGTGGTGGGGCTCGTGGGCGTGATCGTGGTCATGGTCGTGCGGGTGATCATGGTGATGCCCGTGGGCATGATCATGCCCGTGATCGTGGTGATGGTCGTGGCAGGCATGTGATCCGCGCTCGCGAGCGTATGCCGCGACCTGCTCCAGCAGTTGGCCCAGGTTGCGCTGCAGCGTCCCGAAGCCCGCGGACTTTTCGCGCGTGCGCTCATCCATGTACAGGCGGCGGTTCACCTCGATCTGCAGGCTGTGGCGCCCCGCCTTGGGATCCGAGAATGCGCGCACCAGCTCCACGCCCTTGTAGGGATCGTTCACGCGCACGTCGTAGCCCATCCCGCGCAGCACGTCTCCCACCATCGCCGTGAACTGCGGTTCACAAGTCGTTCCGTCGCGGTCGCCGAGCACGAAATCCGCGCGCGGCACGCCGGGACCTTCCTCGGAGATGGCACTGCTCACCGCGGGCATCGAATGCAGGTTGAGGTGCCATACGGCGCCGAAGTGGTCGTGGGCGCGGTCGAGGGCGTCCTTCACGGCGCGCTGGTACGGCTGGTGGTAGCGCACGATCCGCTGCTTCACCTCGTCCACCGAAAGCTTGCGGTCATAGACCGGCCTGCCGGTATCCAGGAGCCGCCAGATGAGCCCGATGCCGAGCTCGGTCTTGCGGCTGGGGATCGCCGGGCCCGGCCAGGGCGCCTCGAGGAGCGACGCGTCGACGTCCAGCAGCGAGCGGTTGGGGTCGATGTAGCTGCGGGGAAAGCGCGCGCGGATCAGGGTCGCGCCCACCGCGGGTCCGCGCGAATACAGCTCGTCGACGAAGCTGTCCTCGGCCTGGCGCAATGCCTCGAGGGGCACGGCGGTGCGGAAGTCCTCGGGGTAGTCCGTGCCGCTGTGCGGGGAGTCGAGCACCAGAGGCACGGCGTCCGCGGTCGGGGGAATCAGGTCGAAGGCAGGAGTCATGAGGCGATATCGTTCAGGTGGCAAGCGGAAACATGGCCCGGCGCGATCTCGCGCAACGCAGGCACTTCCTCGCGGCAGCGGGCGAAGGCGTGCGGGCAGCGGGGGTGGAAGTGGCAGCCCGGGGGCGGCGCGAGCGGGGAGGGTATCTCGCCCCGGATCGGCGCGTAGGCGCGGCGGCTGGAGTCCACGCGGGGCACCTCCGCCACCAGCGCCACCGTATAGGGATGGTTGGGGCGGCCGTAGAGTTCCGCGGTCGGCGCCGATTCCACGACACGTCCCAGATACATCACCACCACCCGATCGGAGACGTGCCGGATCACTCCCAGGTCGTGGCTGATGAACAGGTACGTGAGGGCGAGCTCTTCGCGCAGCCGGATGAAAAGGTTGAGGACCTGGGCCTGGATCGAGACGTCGAGCGCGGCCACCGCCTCGTCGCAGACCAGGAAACGTGGCTGCACCGCGAGCGCCCGGGCGATGCCGATACGGCTTCGCTGGCCGCCCGAGAACTGGTGCGGGAAGCGGCGCATCAGCGCGGGCTCCATGCCGACGCGCTGCAACGCATGGGCGACGTATTCCTCGCGCTGGCGGCGCGGCACCAGCCCATGCACCACCGGCGCCTCGCCCACGATGTCCAGCACGCGCATGCGCGGGTTGAGCGAGGCGTATGGATCCTGGAAGATCATCTGCACCGCCAGCCGCTCGCCGCGCGCAGCCTCGCGCTCGTATTCGGCATAGGGGCGTCCGCGCCACAGGCGCTCGCCTTCGGTGGGCTCGAGCACCCTCGACACCATGCGCCCGAGCGTCGACTTGCCGCATCCGGACTCCCCCACGAGGCCCACCACTTCGCGCTCGCCGATCGACAGGTCGACGTGATCGACGGCATGCACCGTGGTGTCGGAGATGCGCGCGCCGAGCCGGCGTGCAAGCCGGCCCGCGAGGTCCAGGCGGCGCGTGAAGCGCTTGCTCACGCCACGCAGCTCCAGCAGGGGCACGGGGACGGCGCTCATGGGGCGGGGTTGCCGCAGCGCAGCGTGCGACCGGCGCTGGTGCTCACCGCCGGCGCCGCGCCGCAGGCCTCCATCGCGCGGGTGCAACGCTCGCGGAACGCGCATGCCGCGCCCAGCTGCATGAGGGACGGCGTCATCCCGGTGATCTGCGCGAGCGGCCGGCCCGGGGTATTTCGGCTGGGCACGGAGTCGAGCAAGCCGCGTGTGTAGGGGTGGCGCGGAAACGCGAGGACATCGTCCACGGGGCCCGACTCGACGATGCGCCCGGCGTACATCACGCAGATCTCGTCGGCGAGCCCGGCGACCACCGACAGGTCGTGGGTGATCCACATGAGGCCGGTGCCGGTCTCCCGGCAGAGCTTTTGCATCTCGAACAGGATCTGCCCCTGGATGGTGACGTCGAGGGCGGTGGTGGGCTCATCGGCGATGATGAGGTCGGGCTTGTTCAGCAAGGCGATCGCGATTGCCACCCGCTGGCGCATGCCCCCGGAGAACTGGTGTGGGTAGCTTCGCAGGCGCTCGTCGGGTGACGCGATTCCGACCTGCGTCAGGGCCTCGCGGCAGCGCTCGAGGGCGCTTTCGCGCGACACCGCATGGTGAGCGAGGACCGCCTCGACCATCTGGGTGTCGATGCGCAGCACCGGGTTCAGCGTCATCATCGGATCCTGGAAGATCATCGCGACGCGGTTGCCGCGCAGCTTGCGCCAGCCCGCCTCGTCCAGGCTGGCGAGATCCACGCCGTTCAACAGGATGCGTCCGCCGACGATGCGCCCCGGGGCATCCACCAGCCCCATGATGGAGTACCCCGTCATGGACTTGCCCGAGCCCGACTCACCCACCAGCCCCAGCACCCGTCCGCGCTCCACGCGGAAGCTCACATCGTCCACCGCCTTCACCACGCCGGCCTTGGTGAAGAAGTGCATGCGCAGCCCGTCGACTTCGAGCAGCGGGGCCGTGGCGCTCACCGCTTGAGCCTCGGGTTGAGGACGTCGCGCAGCTGGTCCGCCACCAGGTTGATGGCCACGATCGTGAGCAGCAGTGCCAGCCCCGGATAGAAGCTGATCCAGTACTTGCCCGAGAGCAGGTACTGGAACCCGTTGGAGATCAGCAGGCCGAGCGAAGGCTCGGTGATCGGCAGCCCGAGGCCGAGGAACGAGAGGGTCGCCTCGAGCGAGATGGCATGGGCCACCTGCACGGTCGCCACGACGATGAGCGGCGGGAGGCAATTGGGGAGCAGGTGCCGGAAGACGATGCGCGGCTGCGAGAGCGCCAGCACTTTCGCCGCCTCCACGTATTCCTTCTGGCGCTCCACCAGCGCGGAGGAGCGCACCGTGCGCGCGTAGTAGGCCCATTGCACCGTCACCAGGGCCGCGATGATCTTGTCGACGCCCTGCCCCAGCACCGCGAGCAGGATGAGCGCGATCAGGATCGCCGGGAACGAGAGCTGGATGTCTGCGACCCGCATGATGACCGCATCGGTCCAGCCGCCGAAGTACGCGGCCGCGAGGCCCAGGACCAGCCCGATCGCGAGCGCGAGCAGCGTGCTCGCCACGCCCACGGTGAGCGAGGTGCGCAAGCCGTAGAAGATCCCCGAGAGCATGTCGCGACCCTGGTCGTCGGTGCCCAGCCAGTACGCCTTCCCGCTGCCCGCGGAGCGATCTCCCGGCGCAAGTTTCGAATCCATCACGTCGAGCTGTGCCAAGTCGTAGGGGTTCTGCGGCGAGATGAAGGGGGCTGCGACCGCGACCACGATGACCACTACCAGCATCGCGAGCCCCAGGAGCGCCAGCCTGCTCTCGAAGAACTCGGCCGCGAAGCGCCGCCACGGGGACTGCTCGTCCTCGGCGGGGGCGCTGGCGATCGCGGGCTCGTGCGCGGTGGCGGCCATGCTAATGCGTCGCCGCCGCGCCGCCGAGGCGCACGCGGGGGTCGAGCACCGAGTAGAGGACGTCGACCACGAAATTGATGACGATGAAGATGCCCACGATCACCAGCAGGTAGGCGACGATCACCGGCCGGTCGAGCTGGTTGATGGAGTCGATCAGCAGCTTGCCCGTGCCCGGCCAGGCGAAGATCGACTCGGTCACGATGGCGAATGCGATGACCGATCCCAGCTCGAGGCCGATCACGGTGACGATCGGGATGAGGATGTTCTTCAGCACGTGCACGCCGATCACGCGCCGCGGACCAAGGCCCTTGGCGCGCGCGAACTTCACGTAATCCTGCAGCAGCGCCTCGCGGGTGCCCGCGCGCGTGAGCCGCACCAGCAGCGAAAGCTTGAACAGCGCCAGGTTCAGCGCCGGCATGGCGATGTGGGCGAGGCCATCCAGCGTGAGGAAGCTCACCGGGATGCCGAGCACCTGCACCGTCTCGCCGCGGCCGTTGGGCGGAAGCCACCCGAGCTGGACGGAGAACACCATGATCAGCACCAGCCCCACCCAGAACGTGGGAAGGCTGAAGCCCAGGATCGACCCGGCCATGATGGTGCGGCCGAGGAAGGAATGCGGCTTGAGGCCCGCCACCAGCCCCAGCGGGATGCCGAGCGCGATCGCCATGACCATCGCCACGAACGCGAGCTCGAGCGTCGCCGGCAGCTTGTCGAGGATGAGCTGGATCGCGGGGATGTTGTAGACGAACGAGCGGCCCAGGTCGCCGCTCGCCGCGCGCGTGAGGAACGTCCAGTACTGCGCCATGATCGGCTGGTCCAGGCCCAGCGCGATCGTCGCGCGCGCGCGCTCGACCTCATCGGCCTGCGGGTTGACCAGAAGGTCGATGGGGTTGCCGATCGCATACACGCCGAGGAATACCAACAGCGACATCACCGCCAGCACGAAGAGGCTCTGCGTCAGGCGGCGGATGGCGAAGGCGAGCATTTCATCTTGGGCCCCGGCCTGCGCCGGGGCGACGGCGTTGCTAGCGCGTCGTCGGCTTCAAGTCCATCGCGAGCGTGTACTGGTCCGTCCTGGGCGTGTACTTGAAACCCTTCGCCGTGGCCCAGGTGCTGACCTCGTAGTGGATCGGGATCAGCCCGGTGTCGTTCATCGCGATCTCGGCCGCCTGCTGGATCATTCCCTCGCGCTTCTTCTCGTCCATCGTCACCAGCGCCTGCGTGAGCTGCTGGTCCATCGCGGGATTGGAATAGCGGCCGCGGTTGTTGACCCCCATCCCCTTGTCGGTATCGCGCGTGGCGAGCAGCGAGCGCAGGCTCGAGCCCTGCTCGTTCGACTCCGTGCCCCATCCCAGCAGCATGTAGCCGTATTCACCCGCCGTGGCCTTCGAGAAGTAGACGCTCGACGGCATCGTCTCGACCTTGGCGTCGATGCCGGCGCGCGAGTAGAACTGCGCGATCGCCTGGGCGATCTTGTCGTCGTTGATGTAGCGGTTGTTGGTGCCGTGGATGGTCATGGCGAAGCCGTTGGGATAGCCCGCCTCGGCCAGCAGCTTCTTCGCGCCCTCGGGATCGTATTTCGCGGGCTTCAGCTTCTTGCTGGTGCCGTAGAAGGAGTCGGCGAGGAGCTGCGCCGCGGGCACCGCCTTCTTTTCCATGATGCGCTCGGCGATCGCGTCGCGATTGATCGCCATGGACAACGCCTTCCTCACGCGCGCGTCCTTGAACGGGTTCTTGTCGAGGGGCTTGCCGTCCTTGGTGAAGACGTACGGCGGCGACTTGTCGCTCCACTGCCACAGATGCACGTAGATCACGCGGTTGGAGACCTTGTCCGCGAGCGCGAAGTTGGGGTCCTTGGCGAATTTCGCGATGTCCGAGGTGGGCACCGTCTCGATCATCTGCACGTCCTTCGAAAGCAGCGCCGCCACGCGCGCGGCCGAGTTCGAGAGGATCTTGAACGTGACCTTGTCCCAGGGCTGCTCGCCCGCCCAATGGCCGTAATTGGCGGTGAGCACCACGCTCTGGTTCGGCACGTACGCCGAGAACTTGTACGGGCCGGTGCCGATCGCGGCCTTGCCGGAGTTGTAGTCGGCGGTGGTGGCCTTCTCGCCGTGCAGCTTCGAGACGATGGCGACCGAGGCGAGGTCGCTCGGCAGCAGCACGTGCGGCGACGCGGTCTTGAGGACGAGCGTGTGCGAATCGACGACTTTCACGTCGACGATGGGCTTGGTGAAGGTGGCGAACGAGGACGGGCTGTTGGGCACGTTGGGGATGCGTTTCAGCGTGAATACGACATCGTCGGCCGTGAACGGCGAGCCGTCATGCCACTTCACGTTCTTGCGCAGCTTGACCTCCCAGGTGAGGTCGTCGGTCGCCTTCCACGAAGTGGCGAGCGAGGGCACCAGCTTGCCGTTCGGGTCGCGCGCGATGAGCGCCTCGAAGATGTGCAGCTGCATCGAATTGTTCGGGGAGAGGTTGTGGTAGTGCGGATCGATCGAGGTGATCGCCGCCTGCAGGCCGATCGCGACTTCGCGCTCCTTGGCGAGCGCGCCCGTGGCGGGCAGCGCGGCGAACAGGATGGCAAGGGCGAGCTGGAACATGCGCGACATGGGGGGTCTCCCGGATTGGACGAGGGCGCCGCAGCCACCGGCGCAGGTGCCGGGTCATGATACCGTGCGCCCATGGATCCCGCCGAGCGCTTCGAGGCGCTGCTCGCATCCGGCAAGGACGGCGCGCTGCTGCGCTTCGGCCTCGGGATGCACTACCTCAAGGCGGGAGACGCCGCGCGCGCGGCGCAGCACTTGCGGCGCGCGGTGGAGCAGGATCCGGCGTATTCCGCCGCGTGGAAGCTGCTCGGCAAGGCGCTCGCCGATGCGGGCGCGAACGCCGAAGCCATCGAGGCCTATCGGAGCGGGATCGCGGCGGCCGACACGCGCGGGGACAAGCAGGCCGCCAAGGAAATGACGGTGTTCCTGCGGCGGCTGGAGAAAGCGCCGCCCGCGGGCTAGGCGGGCTGCAGGAACTCGCGCAGCGCCCGCGCGGGGGTGTCCTTCACGACCGCACCCCGCCCCAGGGCATCGAGCAGCACCAGGGTGATGCGCCCGTCCTCGTTCTTCTTGTCGCGTCCCATGAATTCGAGCCACGTGTCGAGCCCGTAGCCCGGGGCTTCCGTGGGAAGTCCCATCGCCGCCAGCACCGCGGCGAGGCGCTCCGCGTCGCGCGGGTCGATGCGGCCCTGCCGCGCGGAGAAGCGTGCCGCGAGGACCATTCCAGCGGCGACGGCCTCGCCATGCAGCCAGGCGCCGTAGCCGGCGGCGGACTCGATGGCGTGCCCGAAGGTGTGGCCGAAGTTCAACAGGGCCCGCACGCCGCCTTCGCGCTCGTCGGCTGCCACGATCTCGGCCTTGATCTCGCAGGAGCGGCGGATGGCGTGGGCAAGCGCCTCGGGGTCGCGCTGGCGCAATGCCGCCACGTGCGCCTCGATCCACGCCAGGAACGCCAGGTCGTGGATGGCGCCGTACTTGATGACTTCCGCCAGCCCCGACGCGTATTCCCGCTCCGGGAGCGAGGTGAGCGTCGCGGTATCGGCGACCACGGCGCTCGGCTGGTGGAAGGCGCCGATCATGTTCTTGCCGAGCGGATGGTTGATGGCGGTCTTGCCCCCGACGGAGGAGTCCACCTGCGCGAGCAGCGTCGTGGGCACCTGCAGGTGCGCCACGCCCCGCTGGTAGGTCGCGGCCGCGAATCCCGCCATGTCGCCCACCACACCGCCGCCGAGCGCCACGATCACTGTGCGCCGATCGGCCTCGGCCTGCAGCAGCGCCGCGAAGATGCGGTCGAGCACCTGCCATGACTTTTGGGATTCGCCGTCGGGCAGGACGATGCGCTGCACGCGCGCGCCGGCGAGCGCCAGCGCACGCTCGAGCCGATCGGCATAGAGCGGCGCGACCTTGTCGTTCGTCACTACCGCGGCGCGGCGCCCGGAAACATGGGGCTCGTAGAGCGCGGCCTGGTCGAGAAGCCCGTCGCCGATGTGGATCGGATAGCCCCGCTCGCCGAGCTCGACACGCAGCGTGGTGCTCACGGCACCGCCCCGGAGGCGTGCCTGTCCAGGGCGGCGACGACGCGGTTCACCACCGTGGAAGCGCTCTGCGAGCCGGTATCGACGATCACGTGCGCGGCGTCGCGATAGAGCGGATCGCGCTCCTCGAGGAGCTGTGCGAGGGTTGCGCGGGGATTCGAAGTGGCGAGCAGGGGACGCGTGGTGTCGTGGCGCGTGCGCTCCCACAGGCTTTCGACGCGTGCGCGCAGGTACACCACCGTGCCGTGCTCGCGCATGATGCGGCGGTTCTCCTCGGCGATCACCGCGCCGCCGCCCGTGGCCACCACGCATTCTTCGCCCGTGGCGAACTCCCCGAGGATCGCAGTCTCGCGGCGGCGGAAGCCCGCTTCGCCCTCGATCTCGAAGATGGTGGCCACCGGCACGCCGGTGCGATCGACCAGCACCTTGTCGGTGTCGACGAATCGCATGCGCAGCCGCTGCGCGAGCGCGCGGCCGAGCGTGGTCTTGCCCGCGCCCATCATGCCCACCAGGAAGATGTTGCCCCGGGCCATCGCGCTGTCGCCGTGCTGCACATGCCCCGAGAATAGCCGAAAAAAAAGCCCCGGCGGACCGGGGCTTTCGGGGTGCGGGGGGCTTAGCGCACCGACATCGTTTCCTTGACGATCTTCGGCGTGACGAAGATCAGCAGCTCGGTCTTGTCGTCGACCTTCACCGTGCGCTTGAAGAGGATGCCCACGAACGGGACGTCGCCCAGCAGGGGCACTTTCTCGACCGTGGTGCGGGTGGTCTGCTCGAAGATGCCGCCGAGCACGATCGTGTCGCCGTTATCCACCAGGACCTGCGTCGAAACCTTCTTGGTATCGATCGACGGGATGTTGGAGAACACCTGGCCCACGGCGTCCTTCTTCACCTCGAGGTCCATGATGATGCGGTCGTCCGGCGTGATGCGCGGCGTCACCGCCAGCTCGAGCACCGCGGGCTTGAACTGCACCGTGGTGGCGCCGCTGGGCGAGGACGTGAGGTAGGGGATCTCCGTGCCCTGCGAGATCACGGCCTTCTTCTTGTCGGCGGTGATGACGCGCGGGCTGGAGACCACCTTGCCGCGGTTGTCGGCTTCGAGCGCGGAGAGCTCCACGTTCACCAGGTTGCCGCTGCCCAGGTTGAGAATCGACAGGGCGAGTGCCGGGGCGCCGAGCGCGGGCAGGTTCACGTTCAGCTGCTCGGGCTGCGCGCCGATGGGGATGGTGCCGGTGCCGGCCGGGACGTTGAACAGGTTGTCCGGGTTGCCGCGGTTGAAGGTGAGCGACGACGAGCCGCGCGACACCGGGTTGTTACCGACCGGCTGGATGGTGTCCAGCAGGTTGCCCGAGACGCCCAGGTTGTAGTTGCTGGTGTTGAAGGCCGTCTGCGTGCCGAAGCGGGCGCCGAGCTGCTTGCCCCACTTGTCGTCGGCGATCACGATGCGCGCCTCGATCAGCACCTGGCGTACCGGGACGTCGAGCTGCAGGATGAGCCGGCGGGCTTCTTCCAGGCGGCCGCCGCTGTCCTGCACGAAGAGCGTGTTGGTGCGCTCGTCGACGCTGGCGCTGCCGCGCTTGGAGAGGATGCGCTGGTCCTTGTCCGAGAGGAGCTTCCTCAGGTCGTCGGCCTTGGCGTACGACAGCGCGAACGACTCGGTGCGCACCGGCTCGAGGTCGGAGACCGCGGCCTGCGCTTCGAGGGCGAGCTTTTCCTTGGCGGCGAGCTCGTCGGTCGGCGCGATCAGCACCACGTTGCCGTTCTTGCGCTTCGACAGCCCTTTCGCCTGCAGGATGATGTCGAGCGCCTGGTCCCACGGCACGTCCTTCAGGCGCAGCGTGAGGTTGCCGCCTACCGTGTCGCTGGTGATGATGTTCAGGCCGGTGAAGTCGGCGATCACCTGCAGCACCGCGCGCACTTCGACGTTCTGGAAATTGAGCGAGAGCTTCTCGCCGGCGTAGCCCGGGGATGCGCTCTGCACCATCTTGTTCGGGTCTTCCTTGACCGGCTTCACCTCGAGGATGAACTGCGTGTCGGTCTGGTAGGCCGAGTATTCCCAGATGCCGCGGGGCTCGATCACCATGCGCGCGTTGCCGCTCTGCTCGAAGGTATCGACGAAGCGCACCGGCGTGCCGAAGTCGCCCACGTCCATGCGGCGCACGAGGTTGCGCGGCACGTTGGTATTCACGAAGTCGATCAACACCTGGCGGCCCTGCTGGCGGATGTCGATGCCGATGTTCGCGGAGGAAAGGTCCACCACCACGCGGCCTTCGCCCATGTTGCCGCGGCGGAAGTCCACGTCGCGCAGGTTGAAGCGCTGCGCCATGCCGGGTGCGGCCTCGGCGAACACGGTCTGCGACGGTGATGGCGCGGTCGCGGCGGTGGCGCCGCTGCTGACCGGCACCTGCGAGCCGTCGATCGTGACCACCAGCTGGCGGCCGTCGACGGATTGCGTGTAGGTGAGGTTGCGCGTGAGATTCATCACCAGGCGCGTGCGGCTCGCGGTCTGCACCAGCGAGACGCTGCGCAGGTCGCCCTCGCCCGCCTCGATCTGGCTGCGGCCGGTGCCGTTGACGGTGTCGGGAAGGTCTATGGCGATCCGCGGCGGGTTGGTGACCGCGAAGCCCTGGGGAGGCGCCGCGAGCGGCTCCCTCAGCCCGATCTTCACCAGGATCTTGCCGCCCTGGACCTGGGAGAACGTGACCGACTCGACCGCATTCTTTGCGGTCTGCTGGGCCCACGCGAGCGGCGCGGCGAGCGCCAGTGCGAACGCGGCGAGCGCGGCCCCGAGCCTGCCGGGAGTTGGGATGCGGAGCGTGGTTATCACTTTTTGTCCCCTTTGCCGGCTTCCTCCAGAAGCGGCAGAACGCTCTGCCGCTCGGCCCAATCGCCGGCGCTGTCTTGAACGATTTCCTTGAGCTTGATCTCGGCCTCGGTCACGTCCGTGATCAGGCCGAAATTCTGGCCCATGTAGTTGCCCTTCTTCACGCGGTAGAGGGTCTTGTCGGCCCGCACCAGCGCGTACGTATCCTTGCCCTGCGAAAGCGTGCCGACCATCTTCAGCTGCTCCAGCGGGAAGGCCTCGAGGGGCTCCTTGCGCCGGTTGAGGTCGGGTGCGAGCCCGCCGCCCGTGCCCTCGCCCTTGGGAGGCGTGAGCTTGCGCGGCTTGAACGGGTCCGGAAGGTCGAAGCCTTCGTAGGTGAACGGCTCGAACGGCTTCACCGCGGGAAGCGGCTCGACGCGGCGCGGCAGGCCCTTCTCGGACTCGCGCACGAACGTCTTGAGCTCGTCGATCTCGGAGCTGCAACCCGCCAGCACCGCGACCGCGATGGGAACGATCAGGCGTTTCATCACTTGCCTCCGGCCTTGCCGCCCTTGGCAGCCTTGTCCTTGGCGCTCTTGCGCTGCTTGGAGACTTCCTCCTCGTCCAGGTAGCGGTAGGTCTTGGCCACCGCCTCCATGGCGAGCACGCCGTCCTTCGGCGGGTCCAGCTTGAGCTCGGTGAGCAGCACGATGCGGGGCATCTTGGCCACGTCGCTCGCGAAGGCTCCCAGGTCGTGGTAGTTGCCGGTGACCTTGATGTTCACCGGCAGCTCCGCGTAGAACTCGGTGATGTTTTCCTTCTCCGCGGGCCTGAAGAGCTCGAACGCGAGGCCGCGGCCGAGGCCCGCCTGGTTGATGTCGATCAGCAGCGCGTCCATCTCGCTCTTGTTGGGCAGCTGCTTGAGGAGCGCGCCGAAGGACTGCTCGATCTCGGCGCGCTGCTGCTTGTATGCCTCGAGGTTCACGGCGAGCCGCTTCTTCTCGAGGAAGGTTTCCTTCTGCTTCACCACGTCCTGGCGGCCCTTCTCGATCTGCTCGGCCTGGTACTGCCACAGGAAGAAGTACGCGGCGACCTGGATCAGCACGAAGAGGAGGATGAAGCCGCCGGCCTTGATGGGCCAGGGCCAGTTGCCGGGCTGCTTGGGGTCCAGCGCCCGCAGGTCGTCGATGACGCTCATTTCGCCCCCGCAGCCTTGGCCGGCGCGGCCGCTGCCGGCGCCTTGCCCGCGCTGGCCACGTCGGCCTGCGCCCGCTTGATCGAGATGTTCATGTTGAATTCATTCACGCGGCTGCCGGACTTGTCCGGATTCGGCACGGCGCGGATCTCCACCAGCTCGGGATTCTCGAGGTAGGGGGAGGCGCCGAGGTTGCGCATGAGCGTGGAGACGCGAGCGTTCGACTGGGCGTAGCCGCTCACGTTGACCTTGGGGCCGGTCTGCTTCACCGCCTTGAGGAATACGCCCTCGGGGAGCTGGCGCAGCAGCTGGTCGAGGAGCTGCACGGGCTCGGAGCGGTTGCTCTGCAGCCCTTCGACGACCTGCTTCTTGGCGAGCAGCGACGCGGTTTCCTCGCGGATCTTGCGGATCTCCTCGATCTGCTTGTCGAGCTTGGCGATCTCCGCCTTCATGTAGGCGACGTTCTGCTGCTGCTGGTCCACCTGCCGGTCGAGGAACACCCAGACCGCTGCCGCGACCAGCACCGCGAAGGTGGCGGCGATGCCCGCGAGCACCAGGAACTGCTGCTGGCGGCGCTTGCGCTTTTCCTCGCGGTGGGGAAGTAGGTTTACGCGGATCATGACGGGTCGAACCTCCGCATCGCCAGGCCGCAGGCGACCATCAGGGACGGCGCGTCGATCGTGAGCTGGCGGGGCTTGATCTTGGAGGACAGCGCCATGTTCGCGAACGGGTTCGCGACCACGGTATGCACCTGGGTGCGCTGGGCGACCATCTCTTCCAGCCCGTCCAGCATGGCGCAGCCGCCGGTGAGCAGGATGTGGTCGACCTTGTTGAACTGGGTCGAGGTGAAGAAGAACTGCAGCGCGCGCTGGACTTCCAGCACGATCTTCTCGTTGAAGGGCTGCAGCACGTCGGGACCGAAGTTCTCCGGCAGGTTGCCGACCCGCTTCGCGGCCTCGGCCTCTTCCACCGGCATGTCGAACTGCCGGGCGATGTCCTGGGTGAGCAGGTTGCCGCCGATCTGCTGCTCGCGCGTATATACGGTCTGGCCGTTGTGCACGACCGAGACCCGGGTCACGGTGGCGCCGATGTCGACGGTCACGGTGACGTCGCTTTCGGAGATGCCGGAGCTGCTGCCGCAGATGAGCTCGAAGGAAGTCTGCGAGGCATACGACTCCACGTCCATCACCACCGTCTTCAGCCCGGCGGCTTCGGCGGCGGCGACGCGATCCTCGATCTTCTCCTTGCGGGAAGCGGCGATCAGCACCTCGACCTCGTCTTCGCCGGAGGGCGCCGGTCCCAGCACCTGGAAGTCGAGGTTCACCTCGTCCAGGGAGAAAGGAATGTATTGGTTGGCTTCGCCCTGGACCTGGACTTCCATGTCCTCCTCGCGCTGGTTGCCGGGCAGGATCACCTTCTTGGTGATCACCGCGGCCGCCGGGAGGGCGAGGGCGATGTTCCGTATGCGGGAACCGAGCGCCTTGTGGGCGCGCTTGATGGCTTCACCCGCCGCCTCGATGTTGGCGATGTTGCCGTCGACGACCGTGTCCTTTGGAAGCGGCTCGATGGCGTAGCGTTCGACCCGGTAAACGTTACGGCCCGCCTCCGCGATCTCCACCATCTTGACCGAGGACGAGCTGATGTCGCAGCCCACGAGGGGCGGCGCCTTCGCCTTCAGGAAATCGAACTGGGCGGCTAATTTTTCTTTAAGCATGGTGGACAGTTAGCACCCGAACGGAGAATCTACTTTAGATGCTAGCAACAAGTATTAGGCCTGTAAAGCTTTTCCGGAAACAGCTACAGCACCGCCGCGTGACTATAATGGCCATCAGTAAATTGAACCTGCGCCCGGCATGGCGGCCTGACGCTGCGATGTCGCCTCCCGCTTCCCCCCGATGACTTCCCGCTGGTGGTTCTACCCCGCCCTGATCGCTGTCTCGCTGGTGCTGGTCGCCGCGGGGGTGGCCGCGCTCACGGTCGTGCTGCTTTGGCCGAGCCTTCCCAGCCTCGAGGTCCTCACCGACTACCGCCCGAAGATCCCGCTGCGCGTGTTCAGCGCCGAGGGTGACCTGATCGGGGAATTCGGCGAGGAAAAGCGCGCCGTGGTGAAGATCCAGGACGTGCCGCAGGTGATGAAGGCGGCGATCCTCGCCGCCGAGGACGACCGCTTCTACCAGCACGGCGGCGTGGACTACGTGGGCGTCGCCCGGGCGGCGATGGCGAACCTCCAGGGGCGGCGCGAGGGGGCAAGCACCATCACCATGCAGGTGGCGCGCACCTTCTTCCTGACCCGCGAGAAGACCCTCGCCCGCAAGCTCTCCGAGGTGCTGCTCGCCTTCAAGATCGAGGCGAACCTCACCAAGGACCAGATCCTCGAGCTCTACATCAACCAGATCTTCCTCGGCCAGCGCGCCTATGGCTTCGCCTCGGCGGCGAACGTCTATTTCGGCAAGAGCCTCGGGGACCTGACCGCCGCCGAGGCGGCGATGCTCGCCGGCTTGCCCCAGGCGCCCTCGCGGCAGAACCCCTTCGTGAACGCCAAGCGGGCGCAGGAACGCCAGCACTACGTCTTGAGGCGCATGCAGGAAGTGGGCTGGCTCGCGCCCGACCAGTACAAGAAGGCGATCGCCGAGCCGCTGCGGCTGAACCCGAACCAGCGCGAGACGTTCGCCTTCCACGCCGACTACGTCTCCGAGATGGCGCGGGCGGCGATCGTGGAGCAGTACGGGGAAGCGGCCTACGTGAGTGGGCTGCGGGTCTACACCACCGTGCGCCGCGCCGACCAGGAAGCCGCCAACGCGGGCCTGCGCCAGGGCGTGATGGAGTACGACCGGCGCCATGGGTACCGCGGTCCCGAAGGCACGGCCGCCCTTCCGGCGGGGAACGACGTCGACGAGGCGGTCGAGGAAGCGCTGCAGGATCGCGAGGTCGTGGGCGAGCTCGTGCCTGCGGTGGTGCTCGAGGCTTCGCCCCGCGAAGTGAAGGCGATGATGCGGCGCGGCGACGAGGTCGCCATCAGCGGCGACGGCCTCAAGTTCGCCGCCCGCGCCATCACCGAGAAGAATCCCGACCGGGCGCTGCGCCGCGGCTCGGTCATTCGCCTGCAGCCCGGGGAGAAGGGGAGCTGGAGCATCGCGCAGCTTCCGAAGGTGGAAGCCGCGCTGGTGGCCCTGGATCCGGCCAACGGCGCCATCCTCGCGCTCGCCGGCGGCTTCGACTTCAATGGCAACAAGTTCAACCACGCGACCCAGGCCTGGCGCCAGCCCGGGTCGAGCTTCAAGCCCTTCATCTATTCGGCCGCGTTGGAGAAGGGCTTCACGCCCGCCACGGTGCTGAACGACGCGCCGTTCGTGATCGAGGCGGCGAAGACCGGCGGCCAGCTGTGGGAGCCGAAGAACTACGACAACAAGTACGAAGGCCCGATGCGGCTTCGCACCGCGCTCGCCAAGTCGAAGAACATGATCTCCATCCGGCTGCTGCAGGCGATCGGCCCGCACTACGCCCAGGACTATGTGCAGCGCTTCGGCTTCGACCCGAAGATGCATCCGGCTTACCTCACCATGGCGCTCGGCGCGGGCTCCGCCACGCCGCTGCAGATGGCGTCGGCCTACGCGGTGTTCGCCAACGGCGGCTATCGCGTGAAGCCGTGGTTCATCTCGCGCGTCGAGGACAATCGCGCCGCGACGCTTTACGCCGCGAAGCCGGAGACCGCGGGCGTGGACGCCGAGCGCGTGCTGGATGAGCGCAACGCCTTCCTCATGACCACGCTCATGCGCGACGTGGTTCGCTACGGCACCGCCGCCAAGGCGATGTCCCTCGGGCGCCAGGACCTCGCGGGAAAGACCGGAACCACCAACGATCACATCGATGCGTGGTTCGCGGGATTCATGGGCCGGCTGGTGGCGGTCTCGTGGATCGGTTTCGACACGCCTGCGAACCTGGGACCCAACGAGACGGGCGGCCAGGCGGCGTTGCCGATCTGGATGTCCTATGCCGCGAAAGTGCTGAAGGGCGTGCCCGAGACGGAGATCTCGCCGCCCGCGGGCGTGGTGGCGGTGAACATCAACCCGATGACGGGACTGCGCGAGCCGGGCGGCTCGAGCCGCACCACCGAGTACTTCTACCAGGAGTCGCAGCCGCCCATCGGCGAGGACGGATCGTTCGCGCGCGACGGCAGCCGCCCGCCGGACGAAGTACGCAACCAGATCTTCTAGCGCCGCCATGCCCAAGTCCCGCTCGCGGCGCGACAACAACCTGCGCCTGCATATCGCCTACCTCGCCGCGCGGCTGATGGCCGAGGACGGCGTCGCCGACTACGGCACCGCGAAGACGAAGGCCGCGCGCCAGGCGGGCCTCTCCGACGCGAACATGCTGCCGGACAACCATGAGATCGAGGCGGCGCTGCGTGAGTACCAGGGCCTCTACCAGAAGGAGGACCAGCCGCTGCACCTGCGCCACCTGCGGGAGGTCGCGGTGAGGGCGATGCGCGAGTTCGCGGACTTCCGCCCGGTGCTGGTGGGATCGGTGCTCTCGGGCACCGCCGGACAATATTCCGACGTGAACCTGCAGCTCTTCACCGACGACGTGAAGGCGCTCACGATGTTCCTGCTGAACCGGCGCTACCGTTTCGACGAAGGGGCGCGGCGCGTGAATCGCGGCGACCGTTTCGAGGAGGTGCCGCAGTTCACGATCGAATACGAGGACGCTACCGTCTCGATCACGGTGCTCGACCGTGATGACGAGCGCACCAATCCCCGTAATCGCGCCGACCCGGGCACGCCCAGCCGCGCGCGGCTGGCGGAAGTCGAAGCCCTGCTCGCTTCTAGCGGCGCGCCCTGAGGAGCTCCGCGGCTTCGAGGGCGAAGTAGGTGAGGACCGCGTCGGCGCCGGCGCGCTTGAATCCGAGCAGCGCTTCCATCATGCAGGCGTCGCCGTCGATCCATCCCTGGGCGCCCGCTGCTTTCAGCATCGCGTACTCGCCGCTCACCTGGTAGACGAAGGTCGGCACCGCGAAACGCTCCTTCACGCGCCGCACGATGTCGAGGTACGGCATGCCCGGCTTCACCATCACGTAGTCGGCGCCCTCCTCGAGGTCGAGCGCCACTTCGTGGAGCGCCTCGTCGCCGTTGCCCGGATCCATCTGGTAGGTCTTCTTGTCGCCCTTCCCCAGGTTCGAACCCGAGCCCACGGCATCGCGGAACGGCCCATAGAAAGCGGAGGCGTACTTCGCCGCATACGCGAGGATGCGTGTGTGGATATGGCCCTGGCCATCGAGGGCCGCGCGGATTGCGCCGATGCGCCCGTCCATCATGTCCGAAGGGGCAACGATGTCGACGCCCGCTTCGGCATGGCAAAGCGCCTGCCGCGCGAGCACCGCAAGCGTGGGATCGTTCACCACGTAACCACTGTCGTCGACCAGGCCGTCCTGGCCGTGGCTGGTGTACGGATCGAGCGCGACGTCTGTGATCACGCCCATCTCGGGGAAACGCTTCTTCACCTCGCGCACTACGCGGGGCACGAGCCCCTTCGGGTTGAACGCTTCCTCGGCGCCGCCGGTCTTGAGCTCGTCGCCCACCACGGGAAAGAGCGCGATTGCAGGAATGCCCAACGTGAGCGCTCGCTCTAACACCGGCAGCAATTGATCGACACTGCGCCGCACGACGCCCGGCATCGACGCCACGGATTCCTCCACGCGTGTGCCTTCCCGCACGAATACGGGAAGGATGAGGTCGTCCGCGTGCACGCGGGATTCGCGCACGAGGCGCCGCGAGAAGTCATCCAGGCGCGCGCGCCGCATGCGCCGCGCAGGAAATTTGCCGATCATTTTGCGGGGTATTGCGAGGGGGAAAAACGCGGGAACTTTAGCATGGGGGTGCGCTCCTATCCGATGAAGGGCTCGCGCCCTTCCCCGCTTCTCCTCCCTGAGCGGGCGCCTTAATCCCAATTAAGGCATTTTTGGCCCCGCCTTTACTCCCCTTTAGGCGGGGCTTTGTTTTTGGCGGCCGCCAGGCGCATGAGGACGCTCGCGGCCTCCTCCAGCCCCTCGCGTTTTAGGCTGGAAAAAAGCTGCACCGTGGTGCCGGGATATTCCGCTGCGAGATCGCGGCGGACGCTCGCAAGCGCCATCTGCTGCGCCTGCTTCGCGAGCTTGTCGGCCTTGGTGAGCAGCACATGGGTGGGACGCCCGGCTTCGCGCAACCAGTCCAGCAGCGTGCGGTCGAGCGCGGTCAGGGGATGGCGGATGTCCATCACCACTACCACTACGGCGAGCGACGCGCGCTCGGTGACATAGGTGCCAACCAGGTGCTTCCAATGCTCACGTACCGCGAAGGGAACACCGGCGTAGCCATAGCCGGGCAGGTCGACCAGGAACGCCTCGGTGCCGAGCGTGAAGAAGTTGACCAGCTGCGTGCGCCCCGGCGTTTTGCTTACGAAAGCGAGCCGGCGGCGTCCGGCGAGCGTGTTGATCGCGCTCGACTTGCCTGCGTTGGAGCGTCCCGCGAACGCGATTTCCGGCGCCCCCGCCTTGGGCAGCTCGTTGGGGTCGTGCACCGACATCACGTACGCCGCATTGGCGAAGGGTGACTCGCCGCCGCCGGTTTTCACGTTCCTGGCGGGAAGGTGTCCCGCTACGGTAAAATTCTTGGGTTTCGCCGTCCCCTTTCCCGCTTTTTCCTTCTCACGAGGTTCCTGAATGCGCTGCTTCCTCACGGGTTTCGCCGGGCTCATGGCGCTAGTCTACGCATCCGTCGTCGCAGGCGCGGCGCCCGCGGCCCCCGCGAAGGCGGATCTCGAGCGCGGCAAGCAGATTGCCACCACCGTGTGCGCGGCATGCCACGGGGCCGATGGCAACAGTGCCGTCGCGGCCAATCCGGTGCTCGCGGGCCAGCATGGCGACTACATCGCGATCCAGCTCGCGGCATTCAAATCCGGCGCGCGCCCGAGCCCGATCATGCAAAGCATGGCGGCCGGGCTGTCGCCCGAGGACATGCAGAGCCTCGGCGCCTATTTCGAGGCCCAGAAGCCCGCGCAGATGAACGCGCGCGACCAGGCGCTGGTGCAACGCGGCCAGCAGATCTGGCGCGGGGGACTCAAGAGCGCGGGCGTGCCGGCGTGCGCCGGCTGCCACGGCGCTTCCGGCCATGGCGTGCCCTCGCAATTCCCGCGGCTCGCGGGCCAGCACGCGGACCTCACGCTCGGCTGGCTCAAGGCCTACGCAAACGGCGCGCGCCCGCATCCGGTGATGACGGTGATCGCATCCAAGCTGAACGAGAACGACATGAAGGCCGTCGCCGAATACTCGGCGGGCCTGCGCTAGGCGTCGAGCGCCGCCGGTAGCGCCACGGCGGCGGCGCGCGTCGCGACCTTCACCCGGTTCCTGCCTTCGCGCTTCGCCTCGTAGAGGGCTGCGTCGGCGGCGCGCTGCAGCGCCGCGGCGTCGCTGCCATGCCCGGGAAAGAGTGCGATCCCGATGCTGGCACTCATGCGGGCGAGGGCGTTGCCCACGGGGTACGGCTCCGCCAGCGCCGCGCGAAGCTTTTCCGCGACGTGCAGCGCCCCGTCGAGCGCGGTCTCCGGCAGGATGGCGAGGAACTCGTCGCCGCCCTGGCGCCCGACGGTATCCGAGGCGCGCACCGCATCGCGAGCGCGCGCGGCCACCAGCTTGAGCGCGGCGTCGCCCGCTGCATGCCCCCAGGTGTCGTTGACCGCCTTGAAGCCGTCGAGATCGAACGAGACCAGCGCGAAAGCGCGCTCGCTGCGATGTGCGCGGGAGACCTCCTGCGCGAGGCGGTCGGCCAGCAGCGCGCGGTTCGGCAAGCCGGTCGTCGCGTCGTAGTGCGCCATGTGCTCGATGCGCGCAAGGGCCGCGCGCTCGCGCCGGCGGGCGTTGCGGTAGAGGACGTAGAGCACGCACAGCATGGCGATGGATCCCGCCAGCGCCCACGTGACCGAGCGGCGCAGGGACGCCCCGCTGCGGATCCGGGCAACCGCCTGCTTGTTGATGCGCGCCGAGCCGCTGTCGAGGATGCGATCGAGGGCCAGCGTGGCTTCGCGCGCGGTGGTCTCCGCCTCGCGTGCCGCCGCGTCGGCCGCGGCGCTGCCGCGCATGTTGCGAATCTCGCCGGTGGAACGGGCGTTGAGGATTGCCAGCCGCGCCGCCTGCGCCGTGGGCTCGAAGCCGGCGCTGGGCGCATCGAGCGGCGCCCGCGCGGCGAGGATCGCGAGCCCGGCCTCGATCTCGTCGGCGAGGCTTTCCACCTCGCGCAGTGCTTCACTCGTTCCGCTCAGGGCGGCAATGCGCGCCGCGGGGCCGAGCCGCGACAGGGCATCGCGCAAGGCATCCACCCGGTCGGCCGACTCGATCTGCTGGATCACCGCTTCCTGCAGCGTCGACTCCCGGTCGAGCTCCGCAATCACCAGGTAGGCGAGGGCCACGATGGTGATGGCCGCGAGGATCAACCCGCCTGCTGCCACCCGGCCCGCGGTGCTCGCCACCCGTCGCCTCAGGCGCGCATGGCAGCGGCAAATCCATGGCGCGCTGCGGCGATGGTGGCTTCGATCTCGGCGGGACCGTGGGCGATGGAGACGAAACCCGCCTCGTAGGCCGATGGCGCCAGGTACACGCCACGCTCCAGCATCGCGTGGAAGAAACGGTTGAACGCGTCGCGGTCGCTTTGCATCACCTCCGCGAAGGATCGCGGCGGCGTCGCGCGGAAGAAGATCCCGAACATGCCGCCGAGGCTCGCGCCGCAGAAGGAAGCGCCGGCGTCACGCGCCGCGCCCTGCAAGCCCGCCACCAGCGCTTCGGTGGTGGCGGAAAGGCGCCCGAAGAAGCCCGGTTCCAGCACGCGGCGCAGCGTGGCGAGGCCTGCAGTGACCGCGACCGGATTGCCCGAAAGGGTACCGGCCTGGTACACCGGTCCGACCGGGGCGAGCTTCGCCATGATGTCGCGCCTGCCGCCGAAAGCGCCCACCGGCATGCCGCCACCGATCACCTTGCCTAGGGTCGTCAGGTCCGGCGTGACTCCGAACACGCCTTGCGCGCCGCGGGCGCCGACGCGGAATCCCGTCATCACTTCGTCGAAGATCAGCACCGCGCCATGCCGCGTGCAACGCTCGCGCAGCGTGTCGATGAACTGCTGCGAGGGCCGCACGAAATTCATGTTGCCCGCCACCGCTTCCAGCACTACGGCGGCGATCTCCCCGCCGAAGCGGTCGAAGGCGTCCTCGACCTGCTGCGGGTCGTTGTAGTCGAGCACCAGCGTGTGCGCGGTGAGCTCCGGCGGCACGCCGGCGGACGTGGGGTTGCCGAATGTGAGCGCGCCCGACCCCGCCTTCACCAGCAGGAAGTCGCTGTGCCCGTGGTAGCAGCCCTCGAACTTCACGATCACCTTGCGGCCGGTGAAACCGCGCGCGAGCCGCAGCGCGCTCATCACCGCCTCGGTACCCGAGCTCACCAGGCGCACCTGCTCGATGGAGGGCAACGCGGACGTGAGCAGCTCCGCCATCTCGAGCTCGAGCGCTGTGGGCGCGCCGAACGAGAGCCCGCGCGCGGCGGCGGCGCCGATCGCCGCGAGCACGCCGGCGTCGGCATGGCCGAGGATCAGCGGGCCCCACGAGCCCACGTAGTCGATGTATTCGCGGCCGTCCTCGTCGGTGAGGCGCGCGCCGCGGCCCTGGCGGAAGAACAGCGGCGTGCCGCCCACGGCGCGGAACGCGCGCACCGGCGAATTCACGCCGCCGGGAATCAGCTGCTGGGAACGCTCAAACAGCGCGCGGCTGCGCTCGTACATTCATTTCTCCATGGGGTCCGTCGAACAACCTGCTGAATGCGCGCGCAGCGGCGCGAATGTCGGATGCATCGAACAGGGCAGAGATGACCGCCAGCATGTCGGCGCCCGCGGCGATGGCGGCCGGTGCGTTGTGCGTGGTGATGCCGCCGATGGCAACCACGGGCAGGCCGGAAGCCTCGCGTGCGGCCGCGATCACCGCCAGCGGCGCCGCCGGTGCCGCGGGCTTGGTGGGCGAGGCGAACATGCTGCCTACCGCGACATAGTCGGCGCCGTCGCGCCGCGCGTCGCGCGCAAGCGCGGGATCCGCATAGCACGACGCGCCGACGATGCCCGTCGGAAACGCGATGCGCGCCTCGCGCACGCTCGCGTCGTCGCGCCCGACATGCACGCCGTCCGCGAGGCATGCGAGCGCGAGGGGGATGGAATCGTTCACGATGAAAGGCACGCCGTGCGCGCGGCATGCGTCCGCCAGGCGGCGCGCCTGCAACAGGGCGAGCGCGGGCTCCAGCGCCTTGGCGCGGTATTGCAGCAGCGCCGCGCCGCCTTCGAGGCAAGCCACGCAGGCCGCCACGAGCGCCTCGGTATCGGCGGATTGCGGCGTTACGGCGTAGAGCCCGCGCAGCGGCTCACTTGGCATCGTCTTCGTCGTCGCGCGCCCAGAAAAGGCGGTCGGGCAGGAATTGCCCCATGCCGGGACGGAACGCATGGGAAAGGGCCTGCCAGGTGTATTCCTGCGCTTCGTGCACCGCGTCGCCGATGTCGAGGCCGCGCGCGAGGTTTGCCGCGAGCGCGGAAGCGAGGGTGCACCCCGAGCCGTGATAGCTGCCGGGCAGCCGCTGCCACGTGTCCGCGCGCAGGATGCCGCCGCGGTGGTAGAGGGTGTTCACTACTTCCGGCGTCGAATCGTGGGTGCCGGTCACCAGCACGTATTCGCAGCCGGTGTCGAGCAGGCGCTGGGCGAGCTCGGCCAGGCTCGCGTCCTCGTCGTCCTCCCCTGCCAGACGGCGCAGCTCCGGGATGTTCGGTGTCACCACGGTGCTTTGCGGCACCAGCAGCTCGCGGATGGCAGAGATCATGTCCTCGTTGGCGAACTCGTCGCCGCGCCCGGACGCGAGCACCGGATCCAGCACCAGCGGCACGTCCGGATAGTCCGAAACGACCTCTGCCACAACGGTGACTATTTCTGTAGAACCAAGCATGCCCATCTTGAATGCGGCGACGGGCATGTCCTCGAGGATGCAGCGGGCCTGGTCCGCGACCCAGTCGGGGTCGATCGCGAGGAAGGATTCGACGCCCGCGGTGTCCTGCACCGTGAGCGCGGTGACGACGGAGAGGGGATAGCAGCCCATGCTTGCCAGGGCGAGGATGTCGGCCTGGAGGCCGGCCCCGCTGGTGGGATCGCTGGCTGCGAACGTGAGTACTGCGGGTAGGGAGGCGGGACGGTCGTTCATGGGGGAATTGCGAGGCGGTGCGGGGGATTACACTTGAAATCCGGCCTCGGTTGCGCGCGCCAACCGGGGGTCTTTAACATCATTCGAGGCGCGCGCTGTCCCTGCATTCTACTCAACCGTTTCCCCTTTCGCCTATGCCTTCGAGCGCGCCCGCGGCGCTGCCGTACAAGACCTGGCGCTGCCTCGCGTGCGGGTACATCTACAACGAGGCCGAGGGTTGGCCCGAGGACGGAATACCGGCCGGCACGCGCTGGCAGGACATACCCACGGGCTGGTGCTGCCCGGAATGCGGCGCGCGCAAGGACGATTTCGAGATGGTGGAATCGTGAATCGGGAGGGGGAGTGGCGGGGCGCGGAAATACCGAAGAAAGTATTTGCGAAATAACTTCAAATCTTCGGGGTTATCGGTTGTTTTGGTTGAATAAAAGGAATAACCTCGTTTCTAATTAGAGCGCGGCTGCGGTAGGCGTGAAGGGCACGTCCACCGTCACCGGCCCGGTGTACCGCTACAGCAGGCTTCGGCGGCTACATCCTTTGTCCGGGCACGCGACCAATTTACTTCTTGAGGCAAGCGTGGCGGACTCCAAGAACCTCACGGGCGTACGCGTGATGGTCATCGACGACAGCAACACCATCCGGCGATCCGCGGAGATATTCCTCATGCAGGCGGGCTGCCAGGTGATCCTCGCCGAGAACGGGTTCGATGCGCTCGCGAAAATCGCGGACCACCAGCCGGACCTGATCTTCGTCGACATCATGATGCCGCGCCTCGACGGCTACCAGACCTGCGCGCTCATCAAGAAAAGCGGCAAGCACGGCGGCACGCCGGTGATCATGCTTTCGTCCAAGGACAGCCTCTTCGACCGCGCGCGCGGCCGCATGGTGGGCTCCGACGAATACCTCACGAAGCCTTTCACCAAGGAAAGCCTCCTCAAGGCGGTCGAAGCGCACCTGGCGCAAAAGAGCCCCGCCTGACGTGAATAACCAGAACCAGAAACGGAGTGACCCCCAAATGGCGATCAGGAAAATCATGGTGGTGGACGACTCGCCGACCGAGCGCGCGTTCATGGAGAACCTGCTGAAGAAGCGCGGCTACGAGGTGCTGGTGGTCGACAGCGGCGAAGTGGCGATCGAGCGCTCCAAGACCGAGCTGCCCGACCTGATCCTCATGGACGTGGTGATGCCGGGGCTCAACGGCTTCCAGGCGACGCGCGCCATCACGCGCGAAGAGAAGACCAAGCACATCCCGGTGATCATCTGCACCACCAAGGACCAGGAGACCGACAAGATCTGGGGCCTTCGCCAGGGCGCGAAGGACTACGTGACCAAGCCGGTCAACGAGGGCGAGCTCCTCGAGAAGATCAAGGCGCTGGGATAACGATCGATGGCACGACGCACCGGCCTGCGCGAATTCCAGCTCTCCGTCGCGGAGCGGCTGCGCGTTGCCGCCACCACCAAGCAGGCGCTGTCGTCGCGGCTGGGCTTCCAGGTGGCGGGCGAAAACTGGTTCGTCGCACTGCACCAGGTGAGCGAAGTGATTCCGGTGCCGGCCTCGGTGCCGGTGCCGCTCACCCATTCGTGGTTCCGCGGCGTGGCGAACGTGCGCGGCAATCTGTACGGGCTGGTCGATTTCTCCGCCTTCCAGGGCGGCGACCCGATCGGTGCGGGCATGGAACGTCGCGTGATCCTGGTCTCGGACCGCCTCGTGGGCGGTGCGGGAATCCTCGTCTCACGCATGCTGGGACTCCGTAATCCGGAGCAATTCAACGCCGCCGCGAAACCGGCCAATGCGCCCGCCTGGGTGGGAGGCGCATTCATGGACGCAGGTGGCACTCGTTGGCTGGAGCTCGACTTGCCCGCGCTGGTGCGCGAGCAGCGGTTCCTGGAAGTTGGCGCCTAGGGAGAGGGAAATGGCGAAAGCACAAGCGATC
>DATLEL010000426.1:0-6439 GCA_035525255.1 Usitatibacter sp. | reverse complement strand
CGTCAGGTCGCGCTTCACCAGGTCCGGCTCGTCTTCGGCCGAGAGCCCGCGGCCGAATTCCAGCATGTCGTCGGCGTTCAGCCCGAAGGCGAGCAGCCGCACCATCATGCGTTCGTCGGTCTCGGAAGGATGGCGCGCGATGGTGAGGGCGTGGGTCGCGAAGTGGCCGCGGTCCAGGTCGGAGACCTGCAGCTCCGCCTTGAAGATGGTGGCCTTGAGCGCCACTACGACGCGCAGCGCGTGGCGGCGCGGATCTCGCGCAGCTCGTCCCACGCGGGGCGCGTGCGCTCCGCGCGCGAGAATGCATGGAACACCTGCATGCGGTCCTCGCCGCACGGGCGATAGCTGATCTCCAGGTGCAGCGTGAGCGGCTCGCCCTTGGCGAATCCATTCCAGGTCCACAGGCGCCCCCCGCTCGCGGTGGTCCAGCCGGCCGGTGCGGCCATCGGATGCAGCGCCACCGACGTGACGGTGCCGGGGTCCGCGATCTTGCGCGCGCGCGTGACGCTTTCCATGAGCCCATCG
Organism: Usitatibacter sp.; assembly: GCA_035525255.1. GTDB lineage: Bacteria > Pseudomonadota > Gammaproteobacteria > Burkholderiales > Usitatibacteraceae > Usitatibacter. The sequence continues at coordinate 5,914 of DATLEL010000426.1, read as the reverse complement.
AAGTAGACGAGCAGGCCGCGCTCCAGCTCCGCGGGCTCGAGGGCGCGCCGCTTCACGTCCCACAGGACCACGTAGGTGAAGCCGCGCTCGGCGGTGAAGTCGGTCCAGTAGGGCGCGAAACGCACGTGCTCCGTCCCCTCATAAGGGATGGAGGGCGCGAACGGCAGCGGGAACTGGAACGTTTCCTTGCGCCACGACTCGGGCGCCGCGATGTCGGCGGCGGCGGGCAGCGTGGAGAGGGTGGCGAGCGCGGCGAGCGCGCGAAGCCACCGCCTCATTTCGCCTTGAGCCCCTTCTTCAGCAGCTCGGCGGTGAGCTCGTTCAAACCTACGCCGCGCGACTGTGCGAGCGCCTGCAGCTCGTGCACCAGGTCGCCATGCAGCTTGACCGCGAACGGGATCAGGCCCATCTCGCGGTCGCGCTCGCGCTGCTCGCGCTTGTCGGCGGGCGCCGAGGCGCCCGCGCCGTAGCGCTCCGGTGCGCCGACGGGCGCGCCGCCGAGCTTCTTGCCCTTCATCTTGTCGAGATCGCTCTTCTTCATCGTCATGCGTGTTCTCCAGTGCCGGTATTATGAGGCCTATCCATGCCTTCCGATTCCCGTAGCGTTCCCCTGCGGCGGCGCCTCTTCCTGCTTGCGTCCGCCGGCATCCTGCCGCTGGTGGTCATGGCCGGGGTCGCGCTCTACGCCGTGTTCGAGCAGCAGCGCGCGCAGGCGCAACGCGCCACCCTCGAGATCACGCGCGCGCTCGCCACCGCCACCGACGCGGAGCTGAATCGCACCATCTCCGTGCTGCAGGCTCTCGCCACTTCGCCGCAGCTCGATACCGGTGAGCTCGACGCGTTCTCGACCCGCATGAACCGCGTGGCCGCCCTGCAGCCCGCCTGGCGCGGCATCACCCTCAGCACGCCGGATGGGCGGCAGCTCATCAATACCCAGTATCCGAAGGGCGCGCCGCTGCGGCGCGTGGCCGAGACGGAAAGCTTCGAGCAGATCACCCGCACGCTGCAGCCGACGGTGGGCTTGCTCTTCCAGCGCGCTTCCGGCGGCTGGTCGCTGCCGATCCGGGCGCCGGTGGTCCGTGACGGCAAGCTTGTCTACGTGCTCTCCGCGCCCCTCAAGCCCGAGTCGCTGCTGCAAATCCTCGCGCGACAGCGCCTGGAGGAGGGCTGGGTGGTGACGGTGGTGGATGCCAGGGGAGCGCGCGTGCTGCGCTGGCCGGGCCAGGAGCAATACGTCGGCACGCCGGTCTCGGGCACGCTCGCGAAGATGATGGCGACCGGCGAGCGCGAAGGCACCGGCATCACGACCACCTCCGAAGGCGTCGAAGCCTATACCGCGTATTCCCGCTCGCCCGAGAACGGCTGGTCCGTGGCGCTGGGTATCCCGCGCACGCAGGTCGAAGCCGCGGCGTGGCGCTCGCTGGCCACCCTCGGCACCGGCATCGCGCTCTCGCTCCTGCTGGGCGGGATCGCCGCGCTGGTGATCGCGCGCAGCATCAACCGCCCGATCGACGAGCTGCGCGCGGCGGCGCAAGCGGTCGGCGGCAACGAGGTGCCGCCGCCGGTGAGCACCTCCATCCGCGAGATCCGCGTCGTCTCGCGCACGCTGGAGCTCGCGGCCGCGCAGCGCGCCGCGGCGGCAGCCGACAGGGAAGCGCTGCTCGCACGCGAGCAAGCCGCGCGCGCCGCGGCGGAATCGGCCAACCGCGCCAAGGACGAGTTCCTCGCCATGCTGGGGCACGAGCTGCGCAATCCACTGAGCGCCGCCACCAATGCCGCCACGCTGCTCGAGCACCCTGGCATCGACGAGAGCGCACGTCGCCAGGCCACGGGCGTGATCCTGCGGCAGGTGCGGCACCTGGCGCGCCTCACGGACGACCTGCTCGACGCGGGACGCGCACTGATGGGCAAGATCGTCCTGCGGCTCGAGCCGGTGGATCTCGCCGCCGCGGCGGCGCAGTCCGTTGCCACGCTGCGCGCCGCGGGCAAGCTCGAGCGCCACCAGGTGGTGGAAGAGCTGGAAGAAGTGTGGGCCTCGGTGGACCCGATCCGCCTCGACCAGGTCCTGAGCAACCTCATCGTGAACGCCACCAAGTACACGCCCGCGGGAGGGCTCATTCGCGTGGTGGTCGCGCGACGGGACGGCTCCGCGGTGCTGCGCGTGGCGGACAACGGCATCGGCCTCTCGCCCGAGCTCGCCGCGCGCGCTTTCGATCTTTTCGTGCAGGGCGATCGCGACCTCGACCGCGCCGAGGGCGGCCTCGGCATCGGGCTCACGCTGGTGCGCCGCCTGGCGGAGCTTCACGGCGGCACGGCGTCGGTGCACAGCGACGGCGAGGATTCCGGCAGCGAGTTCACCGTGACGCTGCCGGCCATCGAGGCTCCGGAGAAGCCCGCGCGCACTTCCGCGGCGGCGCCGGTGACCACTCGCCATATCCTGGTGGTGGAGGACAACGCCGACGCGCGCGAAACCCTTGGCATGCTGCTCTCCATGGCAGGGCATCGTGTCGACACCGCGGACGACGGCCCCAGCGGCCTCGCCTCCGCGCTCGCCGAACGCCCGGAGGTGGCGCTGGTGGACATCGGCCTGCCGCGCATGGATGGCTACGAGGTGGCGCGCCGCTTGCGCAGCAACGCGGGAGGCTACCGGCCGTACCTGGTGGCGCTCACGGGCTACGGCCTGCCGGAAGATCGCGAGCGCGCGCTCGCGGCCGGATTCGACGCGCACGTGGTGAAGCCCGTGGACCCCGCCGTCCTCGACCAGCTGCTGGCCGGCTTGCGATGAAGTGGCGGCGGTTCTACGACGCGCTCTACGTGGACCGCAGCGCCGTCGTCGGCAAGGGATTGTTCGCCGGCACCGCCATCCCCGCGCGCGCCAAGATCGGGGAATTCGAAGGCGAGGTGATCGGGCTTCGCGAAGCGCGCCGGCGCGCGCGCGGGCGGCGCATCGTGGCGATCGTGGAGCTGGAGCGCCATGCGCTCGATGCGACGCTCAGCCCTCGCGGCTTCCGCTTCATCAACCATTCGTGCGCCCCAAACACCTACTTCCGCTGCACGCCCGAGCGCGCGGAGGTGTACGCGCTGCGGCCGATACGGCGCGGCGAGGAGCTCACGGTGGATTACGGCGAAAGCCACCACGACGGCAAGCTGCCCTGCCGTTGCGGGGCGCGCGGCTGCCGCGGGTATATCTAGCCGGTCAGTGCTTGGTTTGGTTGCGCCCGCCTGAAGCCAGCCCGTGCAGGGTGCGCGCGCCGCCCAGCGACGCGTTGAGCGCGGTGGCCAGCGCCGCCTCGCCATTGACGATCGTGTTCCAATTGAGCTCGACGCCCTTGCGCTTGCCCTTCTGCACCAGGCGGAATCCCTCCGGGGAGACGGTGAGGGTGTACTTCTCTCCGTTCAGGTCCAGCTCCCGCTTGAATGCGCTATTCAGTTTTGTGGTCATCTTTTGGCCTTCCCGCCGCAGGTTGTTCGGCAACTCACCGCGTGGACCGGCCTTGACCCCGAAAATTCCGCCTACCGGGCCTTACGGACGATGCGCCGGGGGTCTTTCCTGCGCGGGTCCTTCATCGAAGCGAAATTCTTTCCGACGGCGGGTGCGGGCTCGCGCTCGCGATCCCCGGTGGGGGTGAGCGGGAGGGGGGAGAGTCCGGAGAGGGTTCTGACCATAGCCCACTAACGCGGGCTCCCGCTGCTCGGTGCACACGCATGAACCACGGAGTGGGGTGAGGCTGACAGGGAACGCAGATTGCCGCAGATAACGACTAAAGCACCGGCGAAGTGAGCCGAGCGATCGACTCCAGCATCTGGTTCACCATCGCGCCGCGCCGCTTGAGCGAGAAGGGCTTGCTGAACGCCCGGTCCTTCTCGAAGCGCTGGGCGAGGCGCTCGATCACCGTCGCGTCGTAGAACGCCGCCGCCACCTCGAAATTCAGCCGAAAGCTGCGGTTGTCCATGTTCGCGGTGCCCACCAGCCCGACGGTGTCGTCGACCACCAGCGTCTTCGCATGCAGCATCGGCGGCCCGTACTCGAAGATCTTGATGCCGGCCTTGCCCAGCGACTCGCAGTAGGTGTGCGAGGCCATGGTGACGATCTTCGAATCCCCCTGCTTGGGCACGATCACCTGCACGTCCACGTCGCGCAGGGTCGCCACGCGCAGCGCCGATTCCAGCGGCTCGTCGGGGATGAGGTACGGCGTCTCGATCCACACGCGCCTCCTCGCGCTCGAGATCGCGGCGAGGAAATACGCGAGCATCGGCGCCGATTCGTCGTCCGGGCCCGACGCGATGATCTGCACCGCCGTGCCGCGGCCGCCGGCCTTCGCGGACGGAAAGAAGCGCGGCACGTTGTCCTTGGTCAGCGACAGCGTGCCCTGGGAGTAGGTCCAGTTCTCGAGGAACAGCCGCTGCATCTTGCGCACCGGCTCGCCCTCGATGCGCACGTGCTGGTCCTGCCATGCGTCCTGGCCGCAGCCGGTGGCGCATGCGGGGTCATGCATGTTGATGCCGCCGACGAATCCCACGTCGCCGTCGATCACCGCGATCTTGCGGTGGGTGCGGAAGTTGGCGAAGTGCAGGCGTCCGGTGGCGACGCCGACCGAATTGAATACGCGCTGCGCGCCGCCCGCTTCCAACAGCGGCTTCCAGAACGCGGGCTTCGCCTTGGGCGAGCCCACGTCATCGATGAGCACGCGCACCTCGACCCCGCGCCGCGCCGCCTCCACCAGCAGGTCACGGAACCTGGTGCCGACGGAATCGGGTTCCCAGATGTAGTACTCCATGTGGATGTGGTGCTTGGCGGCATGGATCGCCGTCTCCAGCGCCTTCATCTTCGCGTCGCCATCGTCCAGCAGCTCCACCGATGACGCGAACGTCGGCATGCCCTGGCCCAGGCGCCGGCCCACCGCCGCCAGCCCCGCGGCATCCTGCGACAGCTTCGGGTGCTCGTCGCAGCTCGACTGCTGCAGGTAATCCGAGACCTTGCTCGCCTCGGCGCGCGCGAGCCCGTAGCGGCGCTTGCGGCGCTGCAGGCGGCGCGGGCCGAAGACCAGGTAGTAGAAGCCGGACACCACCGGCAGCGCGATGAAAGCGAAGATCCACGCGAGCGTCGCGGTGGGGGAGCGCCGATTCATCAGCAGCGAAGTGCAGGCGAGCAGGACCCAGACGATGTACGAGCCGATGAAGATCTCGAACCACGGAAGCGTGACCATGCGCGAGTATAGAATGGCGTGATGCTCGACACGCGAATCGCACGACAGTGGGACGACGAGATCGTCCCCCAGCTCATCGACTACATCCGGCTGCCGGCGAAGTCGCCGCATTTCGACCCGGAATGGCGCCGCCATGGCCATATCGCCGCCTCCATCGCGCAGGCGCGGCGCTGGGCCGAGCACCAGGACATCCGCGGGCTCTCGATCGAAGTGATCGAGCTGGAAGGCCGCACGCCCGTCATCTACTTCGACGTGCCCGCTCGTGGCGCGGGCGCCTCGCAGAAGACGGTGCTGCTCTATGGCCACCTCGACAAGCAGCCGGAGATGACCGGCTGGCGCGCGGGCCTCGGCCCGTGGACCCCGGTGCTCGAGCAGGGACGCCTCTACGGTCGCGGCGGCGCCGACGACGGCTACGCGATCTTCGCCTCGCTTTCGGCCATCGCGGCGCTGGACGCCGAGGGCATCGCGCGGCCGCGCTGCGCGGGGATCATCGAGACGTGCGAGGAGAGCGGCAGCTACGACCTGCCGGCGTATCTCGATGCGCTCGCGCCGCGCCTCGGCGACGTCGCGCTGGTGATCGCGCTCGACTCGGGCGCCGGCAACTACGACCAGCTCTGGGTCACCACGTCGCTGCGCGGCCTGGTGAACGGCACGCTGACGGTGGACATCCTCACCGAGGGCGTGCACTCCGGCGACGCGGGCGGCGT
>DATLEL010000417.1:0-3029 GCA_035525255.1 Usitatibacter sp. | reverse complement strand
TGGCAGCGCACCCCGCGGCGCCCGTCCCGCGATCGCAAACCATGGACTTGCGTGGACTGGACCTCACGCCGCGGCAGGTCGAAGTCCTGCAACTGATCCTCGCCGGCAAGTCCAACAAGGTCATCTGCCGCGAGCTGGGCCTCGCCGAGGGCACGGTCAAGAACCACGTGGCCGCGGTTCTCAAAGCCCTCAACGCCTCTAATCGCGTCGAGGCGCTCGTCGCCGCCGCAAAGCTCGGCCTCAAGCCCTAGCGACTGGGACCGCGGTCCTAGGACCCGAGTCCTATCCAGGCCTCGAATCGGCCATCGAGCCGATATTCGCGCGGGCGTGGCTCGCCTATCGTTCGGGCTCTATTCCAACGGGAGCCCCCCCATGTTCTCCAACGTCACCATCCGCACTCGTCTCGTCGTCCTGCTCGTCTTCGTGAATTCCATGCTGTTCGCGGCCGCGGGCTATGCGTGGTACGCCATCGATCGACTCAACGGCCAGCTGGTCCACGCCATGCAGGTGCAGGAGCAGGAAGATCGCGCTGCCGACGCCGCGCGCCGCGCCCAGCTCGAATTCAAGATCCAGGTCCAGGAATGGAAGAACATGCTGCTGCGCGGCGACGATGCGCAGCTCCTCGACCGCCACACCGCCGCCTTCGAAGCGAGCTCGGTGCGCGTCAACAAGAACCTCGCCTCGCTCAACGAGCAGGCGCGCGCGCTCGGTCTCCCGGCCGGCCTCGCCGACAAGGCGATCGCCGAGCACGCCGAGCTCGACCGCAAGTATCACGAAGCCTTCAAGATGTTCCGCGCCAGCGACAGCTCGAGCGCCGACGTGGTCGACAAGGCCGTCCGTGGGATCGATCGCGCCGCGACCGACCACATCGACGCCATCGTCAAGGTGGTGCATGACCACGCCGACGGCATCGCCGCCGGGACCGCCGCCTCCGCGGTGAACGAGAAGCGCGTGCTGATCATCGGCCTCGCGACGCTCGCCCTGATCGCGTGCCTGGTGAGCGGCTTCACCGGCTACTTCACCATCCTCAACATCACGCGCCGCCTGCGGCGCGCCACCGAGTTCGCCGAAACGGTCGCCGCCGGCAACCTCGATGCCCAGGTCGAATCCGGCAACCAGGACGAAGTCGGGCAGCTGCTGGGCTCGATGCGCGAGATGAACGGCTCGCTCGCCGCCATCGTCGACCGCGTGCGCCGTGCCGCCGAGATGGTCACCACCGCCTCGTCGCAGATCGCCGCGGGCAACACCGACCTGTCTTCGCGCACCGAAGAGCAGGCCTCGAGCCTCGAAGAGACGGCCGCCTCCATCGAGGAGATGACCGCGACCGTGAACCAGAACGCGCAGAACGCCGGCCAGGCCAACGAAGTCGCCACCTCCGCCGCGCAGATCGCGCGCCGCGGCGGCGAAGCCGTGGACCAGGTCGTGAAGATGATGGAAAGCATCCAGGGCAGCTCGCGCAAGATCGGCGACATCATCGGCGTGATCGACGGCATCGCCTTCCAGACCAACATCCTCGCCCTCAACGCCGCGGTGGAAGCCGCGCGTGCCGGCGAGCAGGGCCGCGGCTTCGCCGTGGTCGCGAGCGAAGTGCGCAGCCTCGCGCAACGCTCCGCCGAAGCCGCCAAGGAGATCAAGTCCCTCATCACCGACTCGGTGCAGCAGGTGGACGCGGGCGCGAAGCTCGCCGACGGCGCCGGGCAGACCATGGGAGAAGTGGTTTCGAGCGTGGCGCGCGTCTCGCAGATCATCGGCGAGATCGCGGCGGCCACCAAGGAGCAGAGCTCCGGCATCGTGCAGGTGAACCAGGCGGTGGGCGATCTCGACAAGGCCACGCAGCAGAACGCGTCGCTGGTCGAGGAATCCACCGCGGCGTCCGAGTCCCTGAAGGAGCTGGCGCGCGAGATGGTCGACGCAGTGTCCGTCTTCCGCCTGTCGCGCAGCCCGGCCGCGTCTTCCAACGTGCAGCGCGCGCCCCAGTCGAGCATCGGCTGGCAGCGCCCCGCGTCAACCCGCCTTCCCGCCAAGGCTCCGATGGCCGCTCTCGCCGCCACCACCGGCGCCACCGAATGGAAGGAGTTCTGATGAGCGCCGATCCCAACGCGCAGCGCGACGAGTTCCTGTCGTTCCGCCTCGCCTCCGAGGAATACGCCCTCGACATCCTGCAGGTGCGTGAGATCCGCGCCTGCGAGCAGGTGACGCGCATCCCCGACGCCCCGGCCTTCGTGAAGGGCGTCATCAACCTTCGGGGCCTGATCGTGCCGATCGTGGACCTGCGGCTCAAGTTCGGTCACCCGGCCGCATTCGGCGCCGGCACCGTGATGATCATCCTCAACATCGCCGAGCGGCTGGTGGGGATCGTGGTGGACGCGGTGTCGGATGTGGTGGCGCTGCTGCCGTCGCAGATCCGCCCCACCCCGGAGATGGGCACCACGGTCGACGTGTCGTTCATCCGCGGCCTGGCACCCCTCGAGGGCCGCATGCTGATCGTGGTTGACATCGCCCGCCTCCTCGCCAACGAGGAGCTGGCGCTGCCCGAAGAAGCGCTGTCGTGACCGCCTCGCCGGCCGGCCGGCTCGCCGCCTCGCTCACCCACGCGTCCGTCACTTGCGAGCTCGCGCTCGCGATGGACGCGACGCTGGAAGCGAGCGAGCGGGAGCTGGCGCGGGTGAGCGCGATCCTGCGCTCGGCCATCGACGGACTGATGGCCGAGTTCGGCGAGTCGGCGCGGCGGGAGGCCGTCGTCGCGCTGCAGTTCCAGGATCTTTCCGAGCAGCTCCTCGCCAGCGCTACGCGCCGCATCGGCATGGTGCGGGCGGTGCTGGGCAAGAACGTGATGCCGCCCGCGGACCATGGCGAGCCCATTCAACCCGACGGCGAAGCCGTCGAATTCTTCCAGGAGCATTCGTGAGCCGCACCATCCTTGCAGTAGACGATTCGCTTTCCATGCGCCGCATGGTCGCCCACGTGCTGAGGCTGGGCGGCTACGAGGTGCTCGAAGCCGGCGACGGCGAGGAAGCGCTCGAAGTGGC
>DATLEL010000377.1:0-2837 GCA_035525255.1 Usitatibacter sp. | reverse complement strand
TCGGAGGTGCCCTCTTCCTTGCGCACGAGCTTGAAGCGCTTGTCGGCGGACGGCAGGTTGGTGAAGTGCACCACGCCGCGCTCGTCCTTGAACATGAAGATGTCGGCCAGCGCGGGACGCACGAAGGCGAACGCGGCCAGGATGGCGAACAAGATCGAAGACGAAAATCGCATCAAGATGCCGCCTCGTGAATACCTACAGGACGTCATATTTTAGCCTACATCCGCGTAGTTGGTCCATTACAAACGAAACGAATCAGACCATATAAAACAAAGACTTGTAAGAAATACCTAAAGACATTTATGGGGTTTCGGGTGGTCCGCCCGGACGGAACCGGAAGGTACCCTGCCGACCGACGCAGCCCAGGAGAACTACCACCCGAGCACCACCTGCTCAACGTTCACCGCGCAACGTCGAACATCGCCCCCCAGGAGTGCCCCCATGCAGAGCGCGCTTGTTCTTGGAGCCGGTGGCTTCATCGGCTCCCACCTGGCCCGCCGGCTCAAGCGCGAAGGCTTCTACGTGCGGGGTGTCGACCTGAAATTCCCGGAGTTCAGCGAGACCGCGGCGGACGACTTCGTCATCGGGGACCTTCGCGATCCGTCCTTCTGCCGCCAGGTGATCGACCGCCGCTTCGACGAGGTCTACCAGCTGGCCGCCGACATGGGTGGCGCGGGCTACATCTTCACCGGCTTGCACGATGCCGACGTGATGCACAATTCCGCGACCATCAACCTCAACATCGCGGACGCCTGCTTCCGGCGCAACGTCCAGCAGGTGTTCTATTCATCCTCCGCGTGCATGTACCCGGCGTACAACCAGGAGGACCCGGACAACCCCCTCTGCAGCGAGGACTCCGCCTATCCCGCCGCGCCGGACAGCGAGTACGGCTGGGAGAAGCTCTTCAGCGAGCGCCTCTACTTCGCGTACAACCGCAATCACCGCATGCGATGCCGCGTCGCGAGGTATCACAACATCTTCGGCCCCGAGGGAACCTGGGATGGCGGCCGCGAGAAGGCGCCGGCCGCCCTGTGCCGAAAGGTGGCGCGCGCGGCCGACGGCGGGTCGATCGAGATCTGGGGGGACGGCAAGCAGACCCGCAGCTTCCTCTTCATCGACGAGTGCCTCGAAGGTACGACGCGGCTCATGCGCTCGGACTGGGAAGGCCCGGTGAACATCGGCTCCGAGGAGATGGTGACGATCAACGAGCTCGCGCGCATCGTGATCGGCATTTCCGGCAAGCAGCTGGAGCTGACCCACATACCCGGCCCTGTCGGCGTGCGCGGGCGCAATTCCGATAACCGCCTCATCAAGACGAAGCTCGACTGGGCACCCTCGGAGCCGCTCATCAAGGGATTGGAGCGCACCTATGGCTGGGTCGAATCCCAGGTGCGGGCTGCCGCCCTGCCCCAGGCACCCGCCAACGACGCCTCCGCTCCGACCCTCGAGGTGGTTCGTGCGGCAGCCTGACGCGAGCCGCTTCGAGTTCGGCGGGGTCGGCATCTCCTGCACGGATATGGAGCGCGCGCTGGACGCGCTTTTTCGTATCGCGCACGAGAGGAGCGGCGGCTACTTCGCGTTCACCTGCGCGCACGGTATCGTCGATTCACAGAAAGACGAGCGCCTGCGCGGGATCCTCAACAGCTCGCGCATGACGATGCCCGACGGCATGCCCACGGTGTGGCTGGGTCGTGCGCGCGGCTGCAACGTGCGTCGCGTCACCGCGCCCGATTTCTTCGAGGCCGCGATGCGCGACCCCCGCGCGAAGGGCCTGCGCCATTACTTCTACGGCGCGTCGCCCGAGGCCATAGAGCGCATCGCCGCGCGGGCCCGGGAGCTGGTGGGGGTGGAGGCAGTCGCCGGCGCAATGAGCCCGCCCCTGCGTGCCGCAGGCGCGATGGAGGATGCCGACGTCATCGCGGACATCGCCCGTCGGGAGCCGCACCTGATATGGGTGGGACTCGGCCTGCCCAAGCAGGAATACTGGATGGCCAACCACGCGCGCCTGCTTCCGTACAGCCTGATGCTCGGCGTGGGCGCGGCCTTCGACTGGTTCGCGGGAACACAGCCCCGCGCACCCCGCGTGCTGCAGGCGCTGGGCCTGGAGTGGGCGCATCGCGTGGCGTCGGAGCCGGCCCGGCTCTGGCCGCGTTATCGCGCGGTGGTGCCGGCTGCCTTGCGGATCCTGGCGCGAGAGCTGACCGGCCTCAGGGGTGCGCCTCCCGCAGCCTGAATTCCCGTACCCGCATACGGCCCGTCGGCCCTCTCCTACAGCGCCTCGAAGCATCGGCCTGACAGACTTTGTCGGGATTTGGCGTCACGATGGCCACAGTTTCCGAAACCGCCACGAACATGTCGATCCACCCGTTCACTCCGCGAGCGATCCAGGCAATGCCCACCCTCAGCTGGCAGGGCCGACTCGACGCTGCCACTACCAGCGATGAAGTGGTCTCGGTGGCGCGCGATTACCTCGCGAATTTCTCCCCGTACGAGCTGGTGGTGCTCCCGAAGAGCTGCAAGCCGCCGCACAAGCTCTACGACAGCGAGGAAGTCACCACCTACGCGTTCACGCTCGTGCGACACGAGTGCCACAAGGAGCAGCCGGCAGTCGCGGACCTGGTGCACAAGCTCGCGCACTTCTTCTCGAACGCCTCGATCCGCCTGTCCGAGATCCAGTCGCGCCCCGCCGACGAGCAGGACACCCGCCAGTCTGCCTGACTACGTCCCCGTGGAGTCCTTCTCCACGAAGAAAGCCCACACGTGAAATACCTGTGCCTCGTCTATGGCGAAGAGAAGGACATGGCGGCAATGCCCGACGAGCATTGCCTCGAGGTCGA
>DATLEL010000379.1:0-2338 GCA_035525255.1 Usitatibacter sp. | reverse complement strand
CGCGCGGGCTTGAGGAAGCGCACCGTGCCCGCCTTGTCCCATACCAGGTAATCGGGGCCGAGGTTCTTCATCATCATGATCATGAAGAACGGATCGGTCATGGCGAACAGCGATCCGCCGAAGTGCGTGCCGACGTAGTTGCGGTTGAAGAGCTTGGTGCGCAGCTCCACCGTGGCGGTGCGGAAATCCGGCGAAATCTCCCGCACGCGAATGCCGGCGCCGCGGAATGGCGGGTAGAAGTTGAGCAGGCGGCGGATGCCGGCGGCGCCGAACTGGATGCGGGACAGGAAGCCCTGGCTCACACCCGTTCGACCAGCATCGCGCCACCTTGTCCGCCGCCGATGCACAGCGACGCCACGCCGCGCTTCCCGCCAGTGCGCTCGAGCACCTTCAGCACATGCAGCACGACGCGCGCGCCCGAGGCGCCGAGGGGGTGTCCGATGGCGATGGCACCGCCGTCCACATTGAGCTTGGACCGGTCGAGCTTGCCGAAGGGACGGTCGAGTCCGAAATGCTCCTTGCAGTATTCGGCGCTTTCCCACGCGGCGAGGCAGCCCAGCACCTGCGCCGCGAAGGCCTCGTTGATCTCGGCTGCGTCGATGTCGTCCCAGGTGAGGCCATGGCGTATCAGCAGCGGCGTGATCGCATGCACCGGCCCCAGGCCCATCTCGGACGGGTCGAGCGCGCCCCAGTGCGTGTCGACTATGCGCCCCAGCGGTTTCAATCCGTATTCGCGCACCACGTCGCCGGTGGCGAGGATCAGCATCGCGGCTCCATCGGTCACCTGCGAGCTGTTGCCGGCGGTCACGTTGCCGTAGGTCTTGTCGAACACCGGCTTCAGCTTCGCGAGCTTGTCCACCGCCGAGTCGCGCCGCACGCCATCATCGGCCGAGTACACCGTGCCGTCGGGACCGAACATCGGCTCGACCTCGCCGGCCATGTAGCCGCTGTCCTGCGCGAAGGCGACGCGCCGGTGCGATTCCACCGCGAACTCGTCCATCATCTGGCGCGTGATGCCGAAGCGCTTCGCCACGATCTCCGCCGTCGACCCCATGGAGAGCTTGACGATGGGATCCGTGAGCCCCCGCAGGATGGCGATCACCGGCGCCAGCTGCGAGACGCGGAATTTCGCGGCGAGCCCGGCCTTCTGCCCGAAGCTCTTCGCCGCATACCACTGGGCGAGCCAATTCACCATCGCCGGCCCGTAAAGCAGTGGCGCATGGCTCATGGCATCGGCGCCGCCCGCAAGCACCAGCCGTGCGCGCCCGGCCAGGATGTTGACCACCGCCGAATCGAGCGCCTGCATGCCCGAGGCGCAATTGCGCATCACCGTCCACGCCGGGACCTTGTCGCCGCAACCGAGGCGCAGCGACACCACGCGCGCGATGTTCGCCTCGTCGGCCGATGGCATCGCGGCGCCGAGGATCACCTCGTCGAAGGCTTCGGGCGAGAACGGCTGGCGCAGCAGCAGCGCCCGGGCCGCGTTGACCGCGAGATCCGATCCGGTGAAGGGCCCGAGGCCTGTGCGCGCCTTGAGGAACGGCGTGCGCGCGCCGTCGACTACATAGACGCCGCGGCGATTCGCTTCTTCGCCTCCTGCTGCTGCCATGGCTCCTCCTGCTTTTGTCCCCGGGAGAGGTCGTGCTCGAAATCGTCCACCTTGATCACGTCGTGCCGCAGGCGGTCGGAATACAGGAGGTGCTCGTGCTCCTCCTGCGTGATGATCCCCTGGGCAACCGCCGCCACGCGCTGCTCCGCGGGCGTGCGCTGCGGCAGCTTCCCCTCCTTCGAAGCGCGGCGCAGCTTGGCTTCGATCGGCTCGGCCTTCACGGTGGCTTCCATGGCGAAGTCCAGGCGGCCGATGACATCGTCTTCACGGCGCGGCACGTAGACGCCGGCGGTGAGCCGGTCGCGCGCGGCGCCCGGCGTGATGAGCAGCTGCGCCACCTTCGAGCCCACGTGGTCGCTGGGCGCGTCGAGCGTGAGCCCCTTAGGGAACACCAGCAGCCGCAGCCAAGCGGCCACGAAGCGGCTGGGGAAGTTGGCGATCACGCCGTCCATCGCGACCTGCAGCTTGAAGAAGCTGTCGTGCATCGCCCACGTGAGCAGCGGCACGTCCTCCTTCTGGCGACCTTCGTCCTCGAAGCGCTTCACCGTGGCCGAGGCCATGTAGAGCAACGAGAGGATGTCGCCCAGTCGCGCGGAGATCTTCTCCTTGCGCTTCAAGCTGCCGCCGATCACGAACATCGAGATGTCGGAGAGGAGCGCGAAGGCCGCGGAGAAGCGCGTCATCTGCTGCAGGTAGCGGCGCACGTCCGGGCTGCCCGGCACCGATACG
>DATLEL010000371.1:0-5232 GCA_035525255.1 Usitatibacter sp. | reverse complement strand
CTCCATCGGCGGCGGCCGCTCGCCGAGCTGGATCGCGGAGCCGAGCACCGCGATCACCGGGATGCCGAGGGAGTTGAGGCCGGTGATGCCCGCGGGGGAGTGGGCGAGCACGTAGGTCCAGAGCCACCAGCCGATCGCCGTGGCGAAGATCGCCGAGAAGCCCAGCGCCCACCAGAATTCCGCCGTCCACTCGACCGGCCGCTGCGAGATCGTCGCGGCGAGCACCGCGAGCGCCACGCCGCCGAAGCAGAGCTGCCACGCGGTGAAGAGCAGGGGATCGTCGGCGGCGGTGGGCCACTTCTTCGAGAGCACGGCGGTGATCGCCCAGACCGCGCCCGCGGCGACCGCGAGCAGGCTGCCGGTGAGGTTGGTGAGCTGCCACGGGGCCACGATGAGCACCAGCCCGGCGAAGGCGAGGCCCACCGCGAGCCACTGGGCCCCGCGCATGTGCTCGTGGATGATGAAATGCGCGAAGACGATCATCCAGAACGGCATGGTGAAGACCAGCACCGAAGTCTTGCCGGGCCCGGCGTGCAACAACGCGAAATGCGACAGCGCGACGAAAAGCGCCACCTGCAGCAGGCCCAGCAGCACCGCCATGCGGTAGCGCGGCAGGCGCAGCGAGCGGCCGCGGAGCTTCACCAGCGCGAAGAGGAGCGCGCAGCCGATGGCGACGCGCAGCGCGGCGAAGTCGAACGGGTGCGCGTGGCGCAGCGCGATCTTCATCACCACCCACGAGTAGCCCCAGATCACCACCATGGCCACCATCGCCACGATGGGCGCGCCACCCTCCCGCTTCACGACGCGGCTTCTGGCGCGGGGTAGGCGCGGATCTCGAGCGGCGTGCCGGAGGGGGAGTCGAGGTGGAGGTCGGCGGCGCGCAGGCTCTCGAGTTGCGCGACCGCGAGGAGGTCCCATCCTCCGCCCGGCGCGGGCGCGGCATTGACCACCGTGCCGGCCGCCTGGTCGCCGAACGCATCGCTGTAGAGGCTCTGTCCCGGCGCCGGCCGCGTCGCGGACCGCACGTGCGCGAGCGCCATGCGCCGCTTGAGGATGCCGCGGTACTGGGTGCGCGCGACGATCTCCTGCCCGGGATAGCAACCCTTGCGGAAGCTCACGCCGCCCACGAGCTCGAAGTTCGCCATCTGCGGCACGAAGGCATCCTGGGTCGCCGCGACGATGGTGGGGATGCCCGCGCTGATGGACGCCCGCTCCCACGCGTCGGCGCCCGCGGGCGTCGCACGCGCGCCAAGCGCCTCGCGTGCGCGTTGCGCCACTTCGTTCGGCGCCAGGATCAACGTGCGCGCGCTGTCGAGCGCGACATGGATCGCGCCGTCGCGCTCCTCCACCCGCATTCCGCCGGGAACCGCGAATTGGGGTCTGACCCCAATTTGCACCAAGCCGAGGCGGGCGAAGCGGTCGGTGACGTCGGTGATGGTGACCCGGGAGCGCAGCACGAACATCGCCAGGCGTTTGGAGATCGCAGCGGCGATCTCGGCGGGAAGCATGAGGAGATAGCCGTCGGCGTGGCGCACCAGCAGGAAGGTGGCGAGCAGCCGCCCCTTGGGCGAGCACCAGCCGTTCCATTGCGCGGTGCCGGGGCGCAGCGCCTCGACGTCGTTGGTGAACTGGCCGTGCAGGAATGCGGTGGCATCGTCCCCCGTGATCGACAGCAGCGCGTTATGCGAGAGCTCGGCCACGATCGCGCCGTCGCGGGCGCGGGCGTCGGTTGCGGTGGAGTCGGGGGACGACATGGGGAAGAGATGGAGACGGTAGCGTGCGAGCTCAAGTATAGCGGCGTGGGGGTAGCCGCCCTGCTGGCGACGGTCACCGCCACGTTCGTGATCGGGCTGCTGACGCCGCTCCCGGCTCTCGCTCGCGCGTCGGTAATGCTGTTCGCGGCCGCTTCCGCGCTAAGGGCCTGCCGGACGCTGCTCGCACCCCGCAGCCTGCGCCTCGACCACGCACGGCGCATCGAGATCCGCGACGACCGCGGCTGGCGCGCGGGCCACCTGCGCGACGGCTCTTTCGTGATGCCCTGGCTCACCATCATCCGCTGGCGCCCGGACGGCGCGCGCTTCGACCGCACCCTGCTCCTCCTGCCGGACATGGCGGAGGCCGGGGAGATGCGGAAAATTCGCGTGATATTGCGCTGGGCTTAGGAGTATCTTTTCTCCCGCAGGACCATCCACCACCATCAGGGGGAAAAAACATGATCAAGAAAGGTTGCTTGCTGGGCGCGCTGTTCGTCGTTTCATCGCTGGTCGTTCCGGCGGATGCACAGACCAGGAAGTCCGACCCGCCGCGAACCAAGGCGGAGCCGATGAGCTGGGAGGCGATGGTCAAACGGGCACCCGCCAACAGGCCGTTGACCGCCGCGCGCGAATGCCCATCCAGCCCGGGCGGCTCCTGCAAGATCACCGTCACGATGGGCGCTACGTGCGTTCCAAGCCAGAAGCCCAAGGACGAATTCCTTCGCATCCACAAGGACGGGGACATCACCATTTTCTGGAAGCTCGACGAAGCCACGATCCGCAACTGGCGCTTCGATGCAGAGGACGGCGTCAAATTCGAGGATTCGTCGCAGTTCGACGGCAAGGGCAATCCGTCGCCGGTCGTTTTCCAGTGGCACGCGAAAGCCGGTGCGGTACGCGGCCTGTATCGCTACACCATCAAGCTGATCCCGAAAAACGGTGGCGCGCCGTGCGTCATCGATCCGGCGATCTGGATCTAGCCCGGCCTCATGCGGGACGCACCGCGGCGACCGCGGACAACCAGGCGCGCGCCTCTTCGGAGGCGCGCTCCAGGCTGAGCTTGGTCCCCTCGCCGGAAGCCGCGGCGAATTCCCTTTCTCCCAGTGCACGGCGCGCGCGCGCGATCCGCGGCGCGAGGAATTTTTCGTCGGTCGTGTCGCGCCGCGCGCCGGTCACCGCGGAAGACGATTCCGCCGCGCCGTAGAACCGCGCGGCGCGCTGCCACTCCTGCTCGTCCGCGGCGAGGCCCGCGCATACCTCGAGCCCGCTCTGGCGCGCATGGGAGGAGCTCGTCTCCGCGGCGATCGCGAGCGCGGCGGACAGCATGAAGCGCCCGCCGGCGGCGTCGCCGCCCTCGAGGCACAGCATCGCGAGGTTGAGCAGGCCCACGCTCTCGGCTTCGCGGTCGCCCGATTCGCGTGCCAGCTCCACCGCCTGCTGGTAGAGCGGCTTCGCGCCGGCGAACTCGCCTTCCACGCGCAGCAGCATCGCAAGCGCGTTGACGGCGCCCGCGAGCCAGCGCTTGTCCCCGCCCGCCGCCAGCACCGTGACCGCTTCCTCGAGCCACGGACGCGCGCTCGCCAGGTCGTCCTGGCCGATGGCCACCAATCCCAGGGTCTGCAGCGCGCCGCCCAGGATGTGGGAGTCTTCCAGCTCGCGCGCCATGCGCACGCTTGCCTCGAGGCTTTCCCGCGCCTCCGCGTAGCGGCCCATGAAGTAACGGAACTGCCCAAGGTTGAACATGACGCCCGCGCGCAGGGAGCTGGTCTCCTGGGCTCCCGGACGCGCAAGCGCTTCGGCGGTGAGGCGATGGCCCAGCTCGAGCAGCCCGCGATGCGCCCAGTAGAGCTTCACCGCGTCCACGAGCTTGAGGCCCTGCGCGGCGAAGCGCGGGGAGCGTCCCGCCCACTCGTGCGCGGAGAGGATGTTCTCGCGTTCCGCGTCGAGGCTCGCCAGCGTGGCGCGGCGTTCCGGCCCCGCGAGCCGGGGCTTGGCGAGGGTCGCCAGGGCGACGAAGAAGTCGAGATGCCGGTCGCCGACCGCGGCCGCATCGTCGGAGGCGACCAGCCGCTCCACCGCGTACTCGTGCACGGTCTCCAGCATGCGGTAGCGCTGGCTCGGCTCGTCGAACCCGACCAGCGACTTCTCGACCAGCCGGCTGATGAGGTCCAGCACCGCGTCCGCGCGGACCAGGTCGCCGGCGCAAACGAACTCCGCCGCGTCCAGCGTCCAGGTGCCGGTGAATACCGCGAGCCGTCGGAACATGACGCGCTCGGTTTCCGGCAGGAGGTCATGGCTCCAGTCGATCATCGCGCGCAGCGTGCGTTGGCGCGGCAGTGCCGTCGGGTCGCCCGCCGTCAGCAGGCGGAAGCGGTCCTTCACGCGGGTCGCGATCTGCGCGACCGAGATGGAGCGCGCGCGAGCCGCCGCGAGCTCGATCGCGAGCGGGATGCCGTCGAGGCGGTTGCAGATCGCCGCGACCGAAGTCACGTTCTCCGCGTTGAGCGTGAAGCCGGGCGATGCCGCGGCGGCGCGATCGACGAAGAGCCGCACCGCCTCGAACTGGCCGGCGGACTCCGCCACCAACGCCTCGCGCGGACCGGGCACTGTCAGCCCCGCCACGACGTGCGTGGATTCGCCCGCGATGTGCAGCGGCTCGCGGCTGGTCGCCAGCACCCGCACTTTCGCGCCCGAGGAGAGCAGCAAGCGCGCCACGGCCGCGGCGCTTTCGACGAGGTGCTCGCAGTTGTCGAGGATCACCAGCAGCGCGCGGTCCTTCACGTGCCGGGCGAGCGCCTCCTCGATGGGACGGCCGCCTTCCTCCTTCACGCCCAGGGTGCTTGCAACCGCCAGGCCCACGCGGGGAGCCTCCTGCAGCGGACCCAGCTCCACCAGCCAGACACCGTCGCGGTATTCCTCCAGCGACTCGGCGCCCACGTGCAGCGAGAGGCGCGTCTTGCCGAAGCCGCCCATCCCCACCAGCGTCACCAGCCGGTGTTGCTGCAGCAGCTTGCGGACTTCCGTGATGTCGCGGGCGCGTCCGACGAACGACGAGAGCGCCTGCGGCAGGTTGTTCGGCGTGCCTTCGAGCGAGCGCAGCACGGGAAAGTCGCTGCGCATGCAGGGCGCCAGCAGCTGGTGGAGCCGCTCCGGGCTCGCGAGGTCGCGCAGGCGGACCAGGCCCAGGTCGCGCAGCGTGACGGCGGGAGGCAGCCGCGAGGCCACCAGGTCCGCGACCACCTGCGAGACCAGGATCTGGCCGCCGTGGGCCGCGCCCATGATGCGCGCGGCGCGATTCACCACCGTGCCGTAGAAATCGTTGTCGCGGCCCTCCGACGGGCCGGCATGTACCCCGCAGCGCACGCGCAACTCCACGCCATCGGCCTGCGCGACGGCGAGCGCCTGCTGCAGGTTCAGGGCGGCGTTGAGCGCATCGAGGGGATCGGTGAACGCGGCGTGAAGCCCGTCGCCGGTCATC
>DATLEL010000360.1:0-2500 GCA_035525255.1 Usitatibacter sp. | reverse complement strand
GCGCCGCGGACCAACACCGACCTCACGTACCAGATGCCCGATGACCGGATCATCCGTTACTGAGCCCACCCTGGCCCTGGAGAATGCCGGCGATAGCCGGCATTTTTCATTGGCCGGCGCATTCTTCGCGCCGCCGGGGCGGGCGCTCACCAATGCGCGCCTCGCGCTGCTGCTGGTGCTCCTTTCCACGCTGAGCGTGCTGAGCTTCGCCACGCTCATCGAGCGGATGACCGCGCCGTCTATCGCCGAGATCGAACCGGCTCCGGTCGTGGCGGCCGAGGTTGGCGAGCGCGAGCCTGCGGTGCCTTCCGCGCCCGGGCCCGACACGCTCGCCGCCGGAAAGCTCCTGGTGCCGGTGCGGGGAATCGAGCGCACCGCGCTGCGCGACAACTACAGCGCGCGCCGCGGGGCCCGCACCCACAACGCGCTCGACATCATGGCGCCGCGTGGCACGCCGGTGCTTGCCGCTGCCGACGGCCGCATCGCCAAGATCTATCGCCATCCCCTGGGCGGGCTCTCGGTCTACCAGTACGACAGCGCTGAAAGCTTCGCGTACTACTACGCGCACATGGACGCTTTTGCCGCGGGGCTGCTCGAAGGCGCCGTGCTCAAGCGCGGGGACGTCATCGGCTACGTGGGCACCACCGGGAACGCCACCCCGAGCTCGCCGCACCTGCATTTCGCCATGTATCGCCTTGGCGCCGACCGCAAGTGGTGGCGCGGAACGGCGGTCAACCCGTACACCTATCTCGCCTCGCCAGGTTGACGCGCGCGGCCGCCGCGGAGAAGAATCGCCGGGCGGTCAAACCACAATCCGGAGGAGACGATCATGACGAGAAACTGGCTCGCCACGCTGGTGGCGTTGGCGGCGCTCATGGGTGCCACGTCCAGCAGCGCGGACGAACGCGGCGCGCCGTTTGCGATCGAGACGGAGCCGTTCGCGACCTTGCCGGACGGCGTGCGTTATCCCGAGGGCATCGCGACCAACCCCGCGACGGGCGCGGTGTACGTCGGCACGTTCGACTTCGGTCCCAACTCCAACAAGCTGGTGCGCTTCGGGCGGAGCGGCAAGGTCGAGGCGGTGCGTGACTTCGGGCCGACGCCGCTGCTCGGGCTGGAGTTCGCGCAGGACAAGGTCTACATCCTCAATTTCGGCATGTCGCAGCTGCAGCGCATCGCCGCCAACTTCAACGCGGCGACGCCGGTCGAGGTGGTGGCGCAGATTCCCGCGATCGGACCGCCGGCCCCGCGCACGGTGGGCAATCCCGACGGCACCGACGACACCATCGTCTTCGGCAACGGCTTCCCCGCTCCCAACGCGATGGTGTTCGACGCGGCGGGCAACCTGTACATCTCGGATTCGTTCCAGGGCGCCATCTTCCGCGTGGCCAGCGCGCGCACCTGCGCCGTGCCCTGCCCCGTGACGCTGGTGAAGCACGATCCGCTGCTGGCGACCGCGGGCTTTCCGCCCTTCGGCGCCAACGGCCTCGCGATGGGTGCCGACGGCCACACGCTTTTCATCGCCAATACCGGCGACAACCGCGTGCTGCAGATGGATTTGGCCGCAGCCGGATCGCCGCTCACCGTGTTCGCGGAGAGCGTGCACGGCGCCGACGGGCTGCTGTTCACGAATGGCCGGCTGTGGGTCGCCGCGAACCAGGGCGATCACGTGCTCGCGCTGAACGAGCGCGGGCGCCCGGTGTACCGCGCGGGCTCGTTCGAGGGCTTCAGTCCCGATGGGGCGCCGCGCGGGCTCCTGTTCCCCGCGAGCCTCGCCGTGATAGACGGCTGGATGTACGTGAGCAACCTCTCGCTGCCGCTCACGCCCAAGGTGGGAGACGAGCCGGAGGAGGACACCCGGCGCTGGACGGTGGAGCGCTTCCGCCTGCCGAATTGAGGTGCGCGCGCGGGCTCGCTACGCGGCGAGCTCGCGCATGACCTTGATGAGGTCGGACTTGCCCTCGAAGCCGATGCCGGGCAGCTCGGGCATCGCGATGTAGCTGTCCTCGACACGCACCCCGTCGGGGAACCCCCCGAAGGGCTGGAAGAGATCCGGGTACGACTCGTTGCCGCCGAGACCCAGGCCCGCCGCGATGTTGAGCGACATCTGGTGGCCGCCGTGGGGCACGCATCGCGACGGCGACCAGCCGTGCTCCCGCAGCATCCCGAGGGTGCGCAGGTACTCCACCAACCCATAGCTCAGCGCGCAGTCGAACTGCAGCCAGTCGCGATCCGGGCGCATGCCGCCATGGCGCACCAGGTTGCGCGCGTCCTGCATCGAGAACAGGTTCTCGCCGGTGGCCATCGGCTTGTCGTAATGGTTGGCGAGCGCCGCCTGCAGCTCGTAGTCGAGCGGATCGCCCGGCTCCTCGTACCAGAAGAGGTCGTACGCGGAGAGCGCCTTGGCATAGGCGATCGCGGTGTCCAGGTCGAAGCGGCCGTTGGCATCCACCGCCAGGCGCTGGCCCGGGCCGAGGATGCCGAGAACCGACTCGATGCG
>DATLEL010000350.1:0-2243 GCA_035525255.1 Usitatibacter sp. | reverse complement strand
CGTCGCATTCGCGGTTGGAGTGGTCGCGTCGTTCCTGGTGCTCGCGGGACTCATGCTGATGCTGCGCGCGGGCGGCTCGCAGCTCGGCTGGGGCTTCCAGCTGCAATCGCCCGTGGTGGTGACGCTGCTGGCGGCGCTCTTCTTCGTCCTGGCGCTGAATCTTTCCGGCGTGTTCGAGTGGGGCGCATTCGCGCAGTCGCTCACGTCGAACCTCACCGCGCGCGGACGCTACGCCGATGCATTCCTCTCCGGCGTGCTGGCGGCCGTGGTCGCGACACCCTGCACGGCGCCCTTCATGGGCGCGGCCGTCGGCTTCACGCTCACGCAATCGACCGCGCTCGCGCTGGCGGTATTCGCGACTCTCGGCATCGGCATGGCCCTGCCGGTGCTGCTGCTCGCGCTCTTTCCCGCGCTGCTGCGCTTCCTGCCGCGGCCCGGCGCGTGGATGGAGACCTTCAAGCAGGTGCTCGCGTTTCCGCTCTACGCCACCGTTGCATGGCTCGCCTGGATCGTCGGCGCGCAGGCCGGCAACGACGCGGTGTTCGCGCTGCTGGCCGGACTGGTCCTCGTCGCCATGGGCGCGTGGATGTATGGGCGCTCGGAGCATTCGCCGGGGCTTTGGCGCACGGCGGTAGCGGTGATTCTCGCCGCCGCGGGCCTGGCGGTGGCGTGGCCAGGCGCCAACGTGCACGGCCCGGGAGAAGCGCCCATTGCGCGCGCGGGCGAGCTGCCGTGGGAAGCCTGGTCGCCGGAGCGGGTGCGCGAGCTCACCGCGCAGGGCCGTCCGGTGTTCGTCGATTTCACCGCCGCCTGGTGCGTCACCTGCCAGGTGAACAAGCGCGTGGCGCTCAATGATGGCGACGTCCGCAAGGCGTTCGCGGACCGCGGCGTGATCCCGCTCAAGGCCGACTGGACGCGGCAGGATCCACGCATCACCGCGGCGCTGGCGGAGCTCGGGCGCAACGCCGTGCCGGTCTATGCGCTGTATCTTCCGGGAACCGACCAACCGCTGCTGTTGCCCGAAGTACTCACGCCCTCGCTGGTGCTGGCCGAAATCAACCGGCTTCCCGGCGGCAAGGGCGCCACCGCCATCACGCAACGCTGACCGGAGAGACACCATGAAGACATTGGCCGCATGCCTCGCTTGCGCGTTCGCGCAGGCCGCGTTCGCTTCCGCCGCCGTAGGCACCGCCGCCCCCGGGTTCAGCTTGACCGACCTCGCCGGCAAGCCGGTGAGCTTGTCGGATTTCAAGGGGAAGACCGTGGTCCTCGAGTGGCACAACTTCGGCTGCCCCTTCGTGCAGAAGCACTACCGCAGCGGCAACATGCAGTCGCTGCAAAAGAAATACGGCGCGGAGGTGGTCTGGATCGCGGTCAATTCCACCAACAAGAGCGCTTCCGACTACATGCAGCCGGCGAAGATCGACGCGGAGCTGAAGCGCTTCGACGCGGCGCCGGCGCGCTACCTGATGGATGAGCCGGGCACGACCGGCATGGCTTACGGCGCCAAGACCACGCCCCACATGTACGTGATCGATCCTTCGGGGAAAGTGGTCTACAACGGCGCCATCGACGACCGGCGCTCGACCAATCCCGAGGACGTGAAGGGCGCCAGGAATTACGTCGTGGCGGCGCTGGACGAGCTGAAGGCCGGCAAGCCGGTGACGGCCGCGACCACCACGCCGTACGGCTGCACCATCCACTACCGCTGAGCGCGCGGTGAGCCAGTCCTTTTCGTTCGCGGGCTCGCAGCTTGCCGCGCGCATGCAGCTGCGCGAGGACCTCGGCAAGCTCACGCTGCGGCTGGTGATCGCGGTGCTGATCCTGCTGCACGGCATCGCGAAGCTGCGCTATGGCCTGGGCGATGTCATCCCCGCGCTGGCGCGCCACAACATCCCGCAGGCGGTCGGCTATCTGGTGCTGGTGGGCGAGGTGCTCGCGCCGGTGCTGATGATCATCGGGCTCTTCACGCGGCCGGCGGCGTGGATCCTCGCCGCCACGATGGCGGTGGCGCTGGTGCTCGGCCACCCGCGCGAGCTGTTCCAGATGACCAACCACGGCGGGCTGCTGCTGGAAGTGCAGTGGATGTTCCTGCTGGGATCGGTCGCCGTGGCGCTGCTGGGCGCCGGACGCTTCAGCGTCGGCGGCGTCACCGGCCGCTGGAATTAGCGCAGGGCGAAATCGACCCGGCTGGAAGGCGCGGCATCCGCAGCGGCGTTCGCAACCACCACGCGCTCCGCGGG
>DATLEL010000346.1:0-2814 GCA_035525255.1 Usitatibacter sp. | reverse complement strand
CCGGTGATGTCGGACCTGCGTGAATGCGTCACCGGGGACACCCTGGTGATGCTGGCGGACGGTCGTCGTCTGCCCATCCGTGACCTGGTTGGACAGACACCCGAGGTCCTCGCGATGTCGCCGGAGGGACGCATTCACCGCTCCCATTCCGATTGCGTATGGTCCGTCGGCGTGAAGCCGGTTTTGAAAGTAAGCCTTGCCAGCGGGCGCACTATTCGCGCGACCGCCCAGCACCGCCTCTTCGGACCCGAGGGTTGGCTGCACGTCGGCGACCTCAAGCCGGGCTCGCGGCTCGCATTGGCTCATCGCATTCCGGCCCCACAGTCCGTGAGCGCGTGGAGGGACGAGGAGCTGGTGCTGCTCGGCCACCTCGTCGGCGATGGCAGCTATCTCAAGCACCAGCCGATGCGCTATACGACGGCTTCCGAGGCCAACAGCGAGGCCGTGCGCGCGTCCGCCGAGGCGATGGGATCGACTGTGAAGCGCTACGCCGGCCGCGGCCTGTGGCATCAGCTCCTGCTGGGCGGCAACGGGGATCGCTGGCATCCGGAGGGCGTGGGCAAATGGCTGAAGAAACTGGGCATTTACGGCCAGCGCAGTCATGAAAAGCGTTTGCCCCAATCCGTGTTCGGCCTGGGTGATGACCAGGTCGCGCTGCTACTGCGTCACCTCTGGGCCACGGACGGTTGCATTTCCATCCGCGGCGCCGGCCAGAGGGGCAGCCATCGCGTGTTCTTCGCCACCTCGAGTCATGGCCTGGCGATGGATGTGGCTGCGCTGCTGCTCCGCTTCGGGATCGTCGCCCGGATTCGCGCATCCGTGAAAGCCGGGTACCGCGCCTGTCATGCCGTCGATATCTCCGGCGGCGAGCAGCAGCTCGCGTTCCTGGATCGCGTCGGCGCATTTGGTCCGCGCGAAGCGCCGGCAGCACACCTGCGGGAGGTGTTGTCGCGCACCCACACGGGGGCCAACGTCGACACGCTGCCGCTGGAGGCCTTCGCGCAGGTGCGTGCGTCCATGGCGGCACGCGGCGTGACCACGCGGGCGATGGCGGCATTGCGCGGCACGTCGTATGGCGGCACGTCTCACTTCCGCTTCTCACCCTCGCGGGCGACGATCGAGGATTATGCGGACAAGCTCGGCGACGAATCGCTGCGCCGCTGGTCCCGATCGGACCTTTTCTGGGATCGTGTCGTGGCGATCGAGCCAGCTGGTGATGAAGAGGTTTTCGACCTCACCGTGCCGGGTCCCGCCTGTTGGCTCGCCGACGGCATCGTGAGCCACAACTCGGGCGCCATCGAACAGGACGCGGACGTGATCCTCTTCGTCTACCGCGACGAGGTCTACAACGAGGAGTCTCCCGACAAGGGCATCGCCGAAATAATAATAGGCAAGCAGAGGAACGGTCCGATCGGCACCGTGAAGCTCACCTTCCTCGGCAAGCACACGAAGTTCGAGAACTACTCGGGAGCGTCGGGGTACTGAAACTGTCGCGTCCCCTCAACGCCCGCATCTCGCTCTCCGCGCTCCGCCATAACTACTGGGTGGCCAAGCGCGCGGCGCAGCGTTCGCGCGTCTACGCGGTGGTCAAGGCGAATGCCTACGGCCATGGCGTCGACCGCGTGGCGCGCGCGCTGCCGCAGGCAGACGGCTTCGCCACCCTCGAGCTGGATTCCGCCATCGCCCTGCGCGACCGGCGCATCACCTCTCCGGTGCTGCTGCTGGAAGGATTCTTCGAGCCGGCGGAGCTGCGCGTCATCTCCTCCTCCGCGCTCGCGACCGTGATCCATAACGAAGAGCAGCTGCGCATGCTCGAGCTGGATCGGCCCGACCGCCTGCTCGACGTGTGGCTCAAGATCAACACCGGCATGAATCGCCTCGGCTTCTCGCTTGCGGCCGCGCCCGGGGCGCTCCAGCGGCTGCGCGCGAGCGGCACCGCCAAGTCGATCACGCTCATGACCCACTTCGCCACCTCGGACGGACCGCCCGGAGTGGATGATGCAGCGTCGCGCTTCGAAGAGGTGACACGCGGCGTCGACTTGCGGCGCAGCCTCGCCAACACCGCGGCGATCTTCGCCCACCCGCAGACCCACGCGGACATCGTCCGCCTGGGGATCGGCCTCTACGGCGCCACGCCCTATGCGGACCGCAGCGCGAAGCTGCTGGGGTTGAAGCCTGCGATGTCGCTCCACTCCGCCCTCATCGCCGTGCAGGACCTGCGGCCTGGCGACTACGTGGGCTACGGCGCGGGTTTCCGCAGCGATCGACCGATGCGCATCGGCGTGGTCGCGTGCGGTTACGGGGATGGCTACCCGCGCCATGCACCCTCGGGTACGCCCATCCTGGTGGGCGGCGCGCGCACCAAGACCGCCGGCCGCGTCTCCATGGACATGATCACCGTCGACCTCGGCCCGGTGCCGGAAGCCAAGGTCGGCTCCCCGGTGGTGCTCTGGGGCGACGGCTTGCCGGTGGACGAGGTCGCGATGGCCGCGGGCACGGTGGGCTACGAGCTGCTGTGCGCCGTAGCGCCGCGTGTGGCCATGACCGAGGGCGAGTGACGATGGCGAAGGCAAAGACGGCATACACCTGCAGCGAGTGCGGCGGACAGACCCTCAAGTGGCAGGGCCAGTGTCCGCACTGCAGCGCCTGGAACACGCTCATCGAGACGGTGACGGATGCGGGCGCCAAGGCGGGTGCGCATCGCTTCGCCAGCATCGGCGGCACCGGCAACGTGGTCTCGCTGGGCGAGGTCGAGGCGCGCGACTTCCCGCGGCTGCCGACGCTCATCGGCGAGTTCGACCGCGTGCTGGGCGG
>DATLEL010000367.1:0-2184 GCA_035525255.1 Usitatibacter sp. | reverse complement strand
CGCGCGGCTGGTGCTGGTGCTCGCCGGCGACCACATCTACAAGATGGATTACACCTGCATGCTCTACGAGCATGTGGACCGCGGCGCCGACATGACGGTGGGCTGCGTCGAAGTGCCGGTCGAGGAAGCCGCGGGCCAGCTGGGAGTGATGGCGGTCGATCGCGACTACCGCGTCGTCGGCTTCGACGAGAAGCCCGCCAACCCGCGTCCCATCCCCGGCCGCGACGGCGCCTGCCTCGGCAGCATGGGCATCTACGTGTTCAATTCGGAATTCCTCTACGACCAGCTGATCAGCGACGCGGTACGCGAGGACTCGAGCCACGATTTCGGCCACGACCTCATCCCGCGGCTGGTGAACGAGGACGCGCACATCTACGCGCATCGCCTCCAGGACAGCTGCGCGCAGTTCACCGACGGCCGCCCGTACTGGCGCGATGTCGGCACCATCGACGCCTTCTGGGAAGCGAACCTCGAGCTCACGCGTGTCTCGCCGGCGCTGAACCTCTACGACCAGAACTGGCCGATCTGGACGCACCAGGAGCAGCTGCCGCCGGCCAAGTTCGTCTTCGACCTGGACGACCGCAGGGGTGCCGCCATCGACTCGATGGTTTCCGGCGGCTGCATCGTGAGCGGCTCCACGCTGCGCAACTCGATCCTGTTCTCCAACGTGCGCGTGCACAGCTACTGCGACATCGACGAGGCGGTGATCCTCCCCGAATCGGTGATCGGCCGCGGCGCCAAGCTGCATCGCGTGGTGGTGGACCAGGGCTGCCGCATCCCGCCGGGCCTGGTCGCCGGGTTCGACATCGAAGAGGACCGCAAGCGCTTCCACGTCTCCGAGAAGGGGATCGTGCTCATCACTCCGGGCATGCTGGGGCAGTACCAGACCCATCTCCACTGACGCGCATGGGTTCGAGCGCGACCGGTTTCCTCAGCGAGCAGGACATCTATCTCTTCCGGGAGGGCACCCACGCGACCCTCTACCGGCGCATGGGTTGCCAGCTGCGCGAAGAGGGCGGAGCGCACTTCGCGGTATGGGCCCCCAACGCGAGCGAAATCTCCGTCATCGGGGACTGGAACGGCTGGCGGCGCGGCGTCGATGTCCTCACCCCGCGCTGGGACCAATCCGGGATCTGGGAAGGCGACGTCCCGCAGGTGAAGCGGGGGCAGGCGTACAAGTATTCGATCACCACCAGGCATGGCCACGTCGAGGATCGAGCCGATCCCTTCGCTTTCCACAACGAGGTGCCGCCGTCCACGGCGTCACGCGCGTGGGCGCTCGATTACGAATGGGGCGATGCCGAGTGGATGCGCGAGCGCAAGGCGAAGAATGCGCTCGACGCCCCGCAGAGCGTGTACGAGCTGCACCTGGGATCGTGGCGGCGCCACGCCGAAGGCCAGCTGCCCTCCTACCGTGACATCGCCCAGCCCCTCGCCGAATACCTGAACTGGATGGGCTTCACGCACGTAGAGCTGATGCCCATCACCGAGCATCCGTTCTATGGCTCGTGGGGCTACCAGACCACCGGCTACTTCGCGCCGTCGGCGCGCTACGGATCGCCGCAGGACTTCATGTACCTGGTGGACGTGCTCCACCGCAACGGCATCGGCGTGATCCTGGACTGGGTCCCCTCGCATTTCCCGGAGGATCCGCACGGGCTCGCCAAGTTCGACGGCACGCACCTCTACGAGCACGCCGATCCGCGGCTGGGCTTCCACCCGGAGTGGAAGAGCGCGATCTTCAACTACGGGCGCCACGAGGTGCGCGCGTTCCTCACTTCGTCGGCGCTGTTCTGGCTGGACAAGTTCCATATCGACGGCCTGCGCGTAGACGCGGTCGCCTCGATGCTCTACCTCGATTACGGGCGCAAGGCGGGCGAGTGGATCCCCAACGTGCACGGCGGCAAGGAGAACCTCGACGCGATCGAGTTCCTCAAGCAGGTGAACGTCGCCGTCGGCCGCGAGTATCCCGACACGCGCACCATCGCCGAGGAATCGACGTCATGGCCGCAAGTCTCGCGGCCCGTGTTCATGGGCGGACTGGGCTTCTCCATGAAGTGGAACATGGGGTGGATGCACGACACCCTCGACTACATGGCGCACGACCCGATCCACCGGCGCTACCACCACAACAGCCTCACGTTCTCCATCTGGTACGCCTTCTCGGAGAACTTCACGCTGCCG
>DATLEL010000334.1:0-13395 GCA_035525255.1 Usitatibacter sp. | reverse complement strand
GGCCTGGGCCATTGGAGGCCGGCGATTCCGGCGACGGGCGACCTCGAGCGCGAAGCGTGGCTGTGGCTTTCGGCGCAGGGCACGGGACGCCTGCCGGTGCACTGCTACTTCGGCTCGCAGGACCGCTTCGTCGAAGGACAGAGGCGCATCGCCGGCGCCCTCGCGCCGCAGCGCGTGCGCGAGATGCCGGGCGGCCACGACTGGAGCGCGTGGAAAACGCTGTGGGACGAATTCCTCGCCGACACCCGCGTCGTGATGGAAGGAAAAGTGCCGCGATGACCATCGATCTCGCGGAGCGCGCCGCGCCCTCTCCCTGGCGTCCCTCCCTCACCGTGAAGGGTTCCATCGGCCTGCACTGCGCGGCGGGTGTCGGCACCCTCGTCGGCCCCGAGCTGTGGCAGTGGGCCGTGGGCGCCATCGCCGCCAATCACGCATTCCTGACCGCCCTCGGCATGTGGCCGCGCAGCAACTGGCTGGGGCCGAACCTCTCGCGCCTGCCGCCGGCCGCCACCGCACGCTCGGAAATCGCGCTGACTTTCGATGACGGCCCCGAGCCCGAAGTGACGCCGCGCGTGCTGGACCTCCTCGATGCGCGCGGAGCGCGCGGGACCTTCTTCTGCATCGCCAACCAGGCGCGGCGCCATCCCGAGCTCTGCCGCGAGATCGCGCGCCGCGGCCACGCGGTGGAGAACCACTCCCGCAGCCACCTGCCCACGTTCGCATTCCTCGGGCCGCGCGGCATCCGGCGCGAGCTCGCCGAGGCGCAGGCGACCCTCACGGAGCTGTCCGGGCGGGCGCCGCGCTTCTTCCGCCCGCCCGCCGGGATTCGCAGCCCGCTGCTCGACCCGGTGCTGCACCAGTCGGGCCTCACGCTGGTGAGCTGGACACGGCGCGGTTACGACACGCAGCGCAGCAACGCGGCCGGCGTCACCTCGCGGCTTTCCCGCGACCTGGCGGCGGGCGACATCCTGCTGCTGCACGACGGCCACTCGGCGCGAACGCGAGCCGGCGTGCCGGTGGTGCTCGAAGTCCTGCCGCGCATTCTCGACGCCGCGCACGCCCTCGGCCTGCGGCCGGTGACGCTGCGCCAAGCCATCGAGCCGTGACCGGCGCGTTCTACCGGACGCTCGCGCGCGACGCCGCGCGGCGCTACCCGCCTCGCGACCGCTACGCGCGCCATTTCGCCTTCGGCAAGCTCACGCGCGACCCCGCCTTCCGCGCGCTGCTCGAGCGTGGGCTGCTGCCGCGGGAAGGCGCGCTGCTCGACCTGGGATGCGGCCAGGGCGTGCTGGTGGCGCTCCTCCTCGCCGCGCGCGAGAGCCATGCCCGGGGCGATTGGCCGCAAGGCTGGAGCGCCCCTCCAAATCCGCGGCGGATGCGCGGCATCGACTGGGCGCCGCGCGACGTGCTGCGCGCGCGGCAGGCGGCGGGCGCGGATGCCGAGTTCATCGAGGGCGACATCCGCAGCGCCGACTTCGGCCGGGCCGACACGGTGGTGGCGCTCGACGTGCTGCACTACATCGACTTTCCCGCGCAGGAAGTCGTGCTCGCCCGCGTGCGTGCCGCCCTCGAAGGCGGCGGCGTGCTGCTGCTGCGCGTGGCCAACGCCTCGCGCTCGCTGCGCTTCCACTTCACCGTGGCCATGGATCGCCTCGCCATGGCGATGCGCGGGCAACGCTTCCCGCGGCTCTGGTCGCGCCCGGCGGCGGAATGGCGCGAGAGGCTCGCCGCGCTGGGCTTCGCCGTCGAGGACCTGCCGATGAGCGAGGGCACGCCCTTCGCCAACGTGCTGCTGGTGGCGCGGTATCATCCCCGCACACCGGCGCCATCCTCACCTTCGTGAATCCCCTGCACCTGTCCGCGTACACCGTGACCTCCTGCCTTGGCCGGGGGCTGGCACCCACGCGCATGGCGTTGCGCTCCGCCGCGAGCGGGCTCAAGCCCTGCGATTTCGAGACCGTGGACCTGGCGACCTTCGTGGGCGAGATCGAGGGCGTCGACGCGCACCGCATCCCCGCGCGCCTCGCGCGCTTCGATTGCCGCAACAACCGCGCGGGCGACCTGGGGCTGGTACAGGATGGCTTCATCGCCGCCGTGGAAGCCGCGATCGCGCGCCACGGCGCGGGGCGCATCGGCGTCTTCATGGGAACCAGCACCGCCGGGATCCTGCAGACCGAGCAGGCGTATCGCCGCCGCGCGGCGGGCGATGGCGCGCTGCCGGAAGACTTCGACTATCGCCACACCCACAACACTTTCTCGATCGCCGAATACGTGCGCGCGCGCCTCGGGCTCGAAGGTCCCTGCTCGGCCATCTCCACGGCATGCTCGTCGAGCGCCAAGGCGTTCGCCACCGCGGCGCGCCTCATCCACGCGGGCTTCATCGATGCGGCGGTGGTGGGCGGCGTCGACACGCTCTGCCTCACGACGCTGTACGGCTTCAATTCGCTCCAGCTCCTTTCCGCCGAGCCGTGCCGTCCGTACGACACGGCGCGCGACGGCATCTCCATCGGCGAGGCGGCGGCCTTCGCGCTCCTCGAGCGCGCACGGGACGATGCCCCCGAAGGCGCGATCGCCCTCCTCGGCAGCGGCGAGTCGTGCGACGCGCACCACATGTCGGCCCCGCACCCGGAGGGACTCGGGGCGCGGCTCGCGATGGAGGCGGCGCTCGCGGCGTCCGGCCTCGAGGCACGCGCGATCGATTACGTGAACCTGCACGGCACGGGCACGCCGAGCAACGACGCGGCCGAGGACAAGGCGGTGCACGGGCTCTTCGGCGAGCGCGTCGCGTGCAGCTCCACCAAGGGGCTCACCGGACATGCGCTCGGCGCGGCGGGCGCGGTGGAAGCCCTCCTCGCGGTGCTGGCGCTCGAGGACCAGCACGTGCCCGGCAGCCCCGGCACGCGCACCGTCGATCCGCAGCTGCGCGCCAACTACCAGGTGAAGGGCAGCCCGCAGCCGCTCGCGCGCGTCATGAGCAATTCCTTCGGCTTCGGCGGCTCCAACTGCAGCCTGGTATTCGGACGCTTGCAACACGCCCGATGAGGGCGGCCGCGCGCATCCAGGGCGTGGGCCTGGTGGGCCCCGGGCTCGCGAGCTGGGAGGCGGCGCGCGCGGCGCTCGCCGGCAGCGCGCCCTACGCGCCGTCTCCCACCGTGCTGCCGATGCCCGACGCGCTGCCCGCCACCGAACGCCGGCGCGCGGGCAAGTGCGTGCGCCTCGCCCTCGCCACCGGGCTCGCGGCCGCCGCCCACGCGGGACGCGAGCCGCGCGACTTCGCCACCATCTTCACCTCCTCCACCGGCGACGGCGACACGCTGCACTCCATCTGCGAGGCGCTCGCCTCCGACGACCGCCTCATCTCGCCCACGCGCTTCCACAACTCGGTGCACAACGCGCCCGCGGGATATTGGGGCATCGCGACCGGCGCGATGCGCGCGGCGGATTCCATCGCCGCCTACGACGCGAGCTTCGCCGCCGGGCTGCTCGAGGCGATCGCGCGCATCGCGGCCGCGCCGTGCCCGCTGCTGCTGGTGGCCTACGACGCGCCCTACCCCGAGCCGCTGCACGCCAAGCGGCCGCTGCCCGACAGCTTCAGCGTGGCGCTCGCCATGGCGCGCGATGCGACGGGTGCGGCGGGTAGCCGCGTCACGCTCGAAACCACGACCGACGCGCCGACGCGCATGGACGATGCCGCGTTGGAGCACTTGCGCGCGCATGTCCCCGCGGCTCGCGCGCTGCCGCTGCTGCAGCTGCTCGCGCGCGGCACGCCGGGGCGCGTGGTGCTCGAATACCTCGACGGCCTCTCCATCGCGGTGGAGGCGACGGGTTGAGCGCGGCCACGCGCGACCGCGCCTGGCTGCTCGCCCACCTGCCGCACCAGGGCGCCATGTGCCTCCTCGATTCGGTGGAGGCGTGGGACGCGGTTTCGCTGCAAGCGCGCGCCGGCAGCCATCGCGATCCCGGCAATCCGTTGCGGCGCGCCGGCATGCTGCCGATCACCGCGGGCATCGAATACGGAGCGCAGGCCGCGGCGGCGCACGGGGCGCTCGCTTCGGCAGCCCCGTCCGGCGCGGGCTTCCTTGCCAGCATGCGCGGGATCGCTTTCCATGCGGCACGGCTGGACGACATCGATGGCCCGCTCGACATCGCCGTGGAGCAGCTGGGCGGCGGCGAGAGCGGCGTGCTCTACCGTTTCCACGTATCAGGCGGCGGGCGGGTGATGGTGGAAGGGCGGGTGACGGTGGCGTTCGTGCGGACCGCCACGTGAAGCGCGCGCTGGTGACCGGCGGCAGCGGTGCCCTCGGCGGCGCCATCGCACGCCAGCTGGCGATGCAAGGCTGTGAAGTCCTGGTGCATGCGAACGCCAACCTCGCCGGCGCACAGGCGGTCGCGCAAGCCATCACCGCGGCGGGCGGGCACGCGAGCGCCGTGGCCTTCGACGTGGCCGATGCGGAAGCGACGCGTGTTGCGCTCGAGGCGATCCTCGAGATCGGCGCCATCCAGGTGCTCGTCAACAGCGCCGGCGTGCACGACGACGGTCCCTTCCCGGGCCTCACGCGCGCTCAATGGACGCGCGTGATCGACGTGTCGCTGCATGGCTTCTTCAACGTGACGCAGCCGCTCGCGATGCCGATGGCGCGCACGCGCTGGGGCCGCATCGTGACCCTGTCCTCGGTCTCGGCGCGCCTCGGCAACCGCGGCCAGAGCAACTACGCGGCGGCCAAGGGCGCGGTGGAAGCGGCGTCGCGATCGCTGGCACGCGAGCTCGGGAGCCGCGGCGTCACGGTGAATTGCGTGGCGCCGGGCATCGTCGGCGGCATGAGCGAGGGCGCGTTCGACGACAAGGCCATCGCGGCGCTGGTGCCGCTGCAGCGCGCCGGCACCGCCGGGGAAGTGGCGGCGCTGGTGGGCTTCCTCGCCTCGGAGGAAGCGGGCTACATCACCGGCCAGGCGATACCGGTGGACGGCGGGTTGACGTGAGCTTGCGCGCGGCCAGCCACGGCAGCCGCAGGACGAACTCGAGCAGCAGCCGCGCGTGCATCCAGGTGAGGAGGATGTTGTCGCGCAGGTAGTTGAAGTGCGAGACGCCGCCCTCGTCGGCGCGCAGGTACTTCACCGGCGCGGCGACGTTCACGGGGACCAGGCCGCGCCAAACCAACCGCACCGCCGCCTCCGGATCGAAATCGAAGCGCCGCATCCACGGCTGGTGCTTCATCACCGCGATCAGGTCGGCGATGGGATAGACGCGAAAGCCGTAGAGCGAGTCGCCGATGCCGCCTCCGAGCGTTTCCAGGTGGGCCCACATGTTGGAAAGCTTGCGTCCCTGCACGCGGATCGCCGGCGCGCTCGCATCGAATACCGGCCGCCCGAGCACCACCGCGCGCGGGTCCGCCCGCGAAGCGGCCATGAAGTCGGGAATCAGGTCCGCCGGATGCTGGCCATCGGAATCCATGGTGAGCGCGTGGGTGAAGCCTTCCGCCGCGGCGAGCGTCACCCCGTGCAGCACGGCATTGCCCTTGCCGAGGTTGCGCGGCAGCTGGATCACGCGCAGCCCGGGATCGGCCGCGGCGAGCGCCGCGAGCTTTTCGGGAGTGCCATCGCTGCTGCCATCGGTCACCACCCACACCGGGTTCCACGCCGCGCGCGCCGTTCGCACCGTCTCGAAGACAGCGCTGCCGGGGTTGTAGCTCGGGATGAGGACGAGGTGGGTGGCGGAGGGTTCAGCCACGGGAGCGCGAAGCTCCCTCGATCGCATCGGACGCGTCCTCGGCTCGCGCCCCGGCCTGGCTGCCGGCGGCGAGCTCGCGGCGGAACTGGCGCTCGAGCTCGGCGGTGAACGCGCGCACGTCGTGCGGCGGGTCGAAGCGGCGCCCCAGCCGCACACGATAGGTGAGCGGAAGTTGCGGGCGCGAGGCAATCGACCATCCCTTGCCGAGGAAGCGGCTGGGCGTCTCGATGAGGAGCACCTGCACCGGCACTCGCGAGCGGCGCGAAAGCGCGCCGACCGCGTCGGTGAGCGGGCCGACGGGGTGGCCGGTGCTGCGCGTGCCTTCGGGGAACAGCAACAGCTGGCCGCCCAGGCGCAGCTCGTCGCCGGCGCGCGCGGTGAGGCGCAGCAGCGAATCGTTGCGCACATAGCGCGCGAGGCGTGCGGCGGGGCCCAGCAGGAAATTGCCGAGGAGCGCCCCCTTCATCACGCAGACCGCGTTGGGCAGCCGCGACACGACGAGCACCGCATCCAGCAGGCACGGATGGTTGGGCGCGAGGATGAGCGGCCCGGCGTCACGCAGCTCGTCGAGCGCGGTGAGATCGAGCCGCCACGCGCCCAACGCCTCCATGGCGCCGAGATAGATGCGGAATCCCCACATCGCGCCGAGGCGGCCCCAGCGGCGCCCGACGCGCGCGGGCAGCAGCAGCCAGAGCACGAGCGCGACCAATCCCCAAGCGAAGGTCTCGATGGCGAGCAGCGCCACGCCGAGCGCGAGGATGGCGTAGTCCCAGGCTGCCTTGATCATTTCGGCGAGTCCCCGTACTCGTTCACCGGCACGCGTTGCGGCGAGCGCCCGAAGATCCAGGAAACGCCGATGCCGCCGGCGAGGTAGCGCTTCGAGGTCACGAGCGGGCTTTCCTCGAATTTGGCGCCCTTCAACGTGTCGTAGCGCAGGAAGCCGCCGACCCAGAAATCCGGGAAGCGCTTCGAAAGGGCGACGATGAACTCGGTGCCGGCGAAGCCGCCGCCGGGCGCGTCGTACGCCGGCCGTGACAGCGTCGCGTATTGCGGCGGCACCGAATAGAAATAGCGGTTGTGGCGCGCGTCGGTGAAGACCGGCCCCGCGAGCACGCCGAGGTTCCATCCGCCGAAGCCGAGCGGGTCGTGGATGTCGACGTTGATGTGCGGGAAGAACTGCCCGCCGATGAAGCGCGCATCCGACTCGACCGTCACCGCCGCGCGCAGCGGCATGCGCAAGTCGAGCTTCGCGCGCCGGTCCGCCGCACGCCACAGCGTGAGGTCGAGGGACGGGCCGATCTCGACCGAAGGCTTCAGGTCCGCCATGCCCTCGCGCGCGCGGTTCTTCGAGCTGTCCACGGGAAGCGACGCGCCCACGCTCAAATTAAGATCGATCCAGTCCGAGTTGAACAGCGTGCCGCGAATGCCGTGGCGGTCCGCCTTGAGGATCTCGCCGCGATAGACGAAATACGGCGCGGGCAGGCCGTAGGTGTGCGATTGCGACGAGCCGCGGTAGTCGGGGAAGTGCAGTGCCGCGGCGCCGATGCCCGCTTCCCACAGCGGCTCGTCGCGCGCCAGGGCCGGAGCGGAGGCGATCGATGCTGCGGCGAGGACCGATGCGGCCAGTGCGCTCCTCACCCGTTCACCCGCGCGACAGCCGCATCTCGGAATCGTCCCGGATGTTGAATGCGCGGCGGCGCAGGGCGCCCAGCGTGCGGCGCAGGTTGAAAAGGCTCATGAGGTAATACGCGAGCCGGAAGCTGTAGAGGCCGGGCTTGATGCGCGAGTTGCCGAAGATGTCCCCGGCGAGCACCGACAGCACCGATTTCTTCATGTTGAGCTTTTCGGACGGCTCCATGAAGAGCTCGCGCAGCGTGGGGTTGGTGACGCGGTAGATGAACCAGGAGAACTCCTTCGGGCCCACGCGCATCACGTGCTCGAAGCGCGAGCGCGCTTTCGACTCGGCGCGCGCGTCGCCCTTGAGGCGCGCGTCCACCACGTCGGTCGCGGCGAAGCCGCTGTTCATGGCCAGCATCACGCCCGAGGAGAACACCGGGTCGACGAACGCGTAGGCGTCGCCCAGCAGCGCGAAGTTCTCGCCCTGGCAGAGGTTGCACTGGTAGGAATAATTGCCCGTGGCCTCGGGATCGGCCACCAGCTCGGCGTTCGCGAGCCGCTCCTGCAACGCGGGCGAGAGCGCGATGGTGTCGAGGAAGTACTCGCGCAGCGGCTTGTCGCGCGCCTTCATGTAGTACGGCCACACCACGGCGCCCACGCTGGTCACGCCATCCTTCAGCGGGATGAACCAGAACCAGCCGTGGTCGAACCAGAAGATGATGATGTTGCCTTCCTCGCGGCCGCAGTCGCGCACCGCGTTGGTGAAGTGCCCGTACATGGCGGAGCTGTTGTGGTCCGGGTTGCGCTCCTTCACCTTGAGGCGGTTGGCGAGGAGCGTGTCGCGGCCGGTGGCGTCCAGCACGAACTTCGCCTGGTATTCATGAACGTTGCCGTCGGCATCGGTCGCGGTGACGGTGGGCGGGCGCTTGCGGTCGCCGAGCTCCACGTCGCGGACGCGGCAATTCTCGCGCGCCTCCATGACCACCTTCTGCGCGCGGCGGAAGAGGATCTCGTCGAACTCGGAGCGGCGCACCTGGTACGCCTTGGGCATGCTGGGATCGGTCGCATCGGCGAATTCGAAGCCCGCGGTCTTGTCGTGCCAGGGCGAGACGAACGTGGCGCCGAACTTCTCCATGCCGATGGCGGCCATCTCGTCGGCCACGCCGAGCTTCTCGAACAGCGGTACGTTCGCCGGCAGCAGCGATTCGCCGATGTGGAAGCGCGGATGGCTTTCCTTCTCCAGCAGCACCACGCGATGGCCGCGCTCGGCCAGCAGCGTGGCCGCGGTGGATCCCGCCGGGCCGCCTCCCATGACGACCACGTCGCATTCTTTTTTCATGGGGAGATTATATTCGGCGGCGTCCCGGGAAGTCACCCGGAAACGGCACGAAATTCAGTCGCGCCAGGCGGGGTCGAGGCGATCGAGCTTCCTCAGCACCCCGGGCCACGCGATCATGCCGCCCGACTGGCGCAGGACGACCTTCGAGGCCGCTCGAATGCCGTCGACGATCGGCTGCGGAATGTGGACCAGCTCGCCGCCACCCGCCTGCGCGCGCACCTGCACCTCGCAGGCCCGCTGCAGGATGTACATGTAGAGAAATGCATCCGCCACCGTCTCCGCGCAGGTGAGGAGCCCGTGGTTGCGCAGGATCAAGTTGTGCTTGTCGCCCAGGTCGCGCACCAGGCGCGATTTTTCATCGGGATTGAGCGCCACGCCTTCGTAGTCGTGGTACGCGAGGCTGGACAGCGGGAAGAGCGACTGTTGCGAAAGCGGCAGCAGGCCCGCCTTCTGCGCCGAGACCGCGACGCCCTCCATGGTGTGCAGGTGCATCACGCACTGCGCATCCCCGCGCGCCTCGTGGACCGCGCTGTGGATCGTGAATCCCGCGGGATTGATCTCGAACGGCGAGTCCATCACCTTGCGCCCGGCGAGGTCGATCTTCACCAGGCTGGAGGCGGTGATCTCCTCGAACATCATCCCGTAGGGGTTGATGAGGAAATGGTGTTCCGGCCCCGGCACGCGCGCCGAGATGTGGGTGAACACCAGGTCGTCCCAGCCGAAGAACGCCACCGCGCGGTAGGCCGCGGCGAGGTCGGTGCGCACCGCCCACTCCTCCGGGCCCACGTGCGCCTTCATCGAGCGGATCAGGGATGGGTCGGCATGCATGGAATAATGGGAAAATAAATGGGGTCAGACCCCAATTTAGCCCAAATTGCCGATATCCATCGACCGCATCGACCACGTCGTGCTCACGGTCTTCGACCTCGAGCGCACCCTCGATTTCTACTCGCGCGTGCTCGGCATGGAGCCGGTCACCTTCGCCGGCGGGCGGCGCGGCCTCGCTTTCGGGCGGCAGAAGCTGAACCTGCACCAGTCGGGCCGCGAGTTCGAGCCCAAGGCGCTGAAGCCGAACCCGGGCGCGATCGACCTCTGCTTCATCTCGCAGACGCCGCTCGCGGAGGTGGTCGAGGACCTGCGTACCTACGGCGTGCACGTGATCGAAGGGCCGGTCGACAAGACCGGCGCGCTGGGGCCGATGAAGTCGGTGTACTTCCGCGATCCCGACGGCAACCTGATCGAAGTGTCCAACTACCCCGCATGAGCGCGCCGCCCCCCACGGATCCCAAGCTCGCCGGCCTGCGCCAGGACTACGCGCTCAAGACGCTCGAAGAGAAGGACGTCGATCGCGACCCCCTCAAGCAGTTCGGCGTCTGGATGGTGGAGGCGATCCACGCCCGCGTGCCCGAGCCGACCGCCATGAGCCTTTCCACCGTCGGCGCCGATGGCCGGCCCTCGGGGCGCATCGTGCTGCTGAAAGGGCTCGACGCGCGCGGCTTCGTCTTCTACACCAACTACGAGAGCCGCAAGGGGCGCGACCTCGCCGCGCATCCGGCCGCGGCACTCACCTTCCTGTGGAAGGAGCTCGAGCGCCAGGTGCGCATCGAAGGCCGGGTGGAGAAGGTGAGCGCCGACGACTCGGACGCCTACTACGCGACCCGCCCGCTCGGCTCGCGCATCGGCGCGTGGGCCTCGCCGCAGAGTGCGCCGATCGAGAGCCGCGGATGGCTCGAGACGCGCTGGGCGGAGCTCACGCAGCAGCACGGCGACTCGCCGCCGCGCCCGCCGCATTGGGGCGGCTACCGCGTGATCCCCGAATACCTCGAGTTCTGGCAGGGCCGGCTTTCGCGCCTGCACGATCGCATTGCGTACCGGCGCGAGCTGGGCGCCGCGTGGAGCGTGGAGAGGCTCGCGCCGTGACGGGCAAGATCAAGGCGTATGCGCCGCCGGCGCGCGACGCGAAGCCGCTCACGCCCACCGAGCTCCTCGCCGCCCTGCGGGCGGCGCTCGATCCGTGGGAAGCGGGCACGCCGTTCTGGATCTTCGCCTACGGCTCGCTCATGTGGAACCCGAGCTTCACCTTCGACGCGCGCCACGTGGCGATGGTCCGCGGCTACCATCGCTCGTTCCGCGTGTGGTCGCGGATCAATCGCGGCACGCCCGACAACCCCGGCCTGGTGCTGACGCTCGAGCGCGGCGGCAGTTGTCGCGGCCTGGTGTACCGCATCGCGGCTGACCGGGTGCAGGAGGAGATGTCGGGCATCTGGAAGCGCGAGATGACCTTCGGCTCGTATTGCCCCAAGTGGGTCAATTGCGAAGTAGGCGACGAGAAGATCCGCGCGCTCGCCTTCACCGTGAATCGCGAATGCTCCGGCTACGCGGGCGCCATCCCGCAGGAGGTGATGGTCGAGGCGCTCGCGAGCGCCAAGGGGCGCTACGGCCCCGCGCACGACTATCTCTTCAAGACCAGGGAGACCCTGCACGCCCACGGCATCCGCGACGAGCGGGTGGAAGCGCTGGTGGGACTGGTGCGCGCGCGCATGGAAGCGCTGCAGCCGCGCTAGCGTTTCTACAGCCCGTGGATTTCGTGGGCGCGCGCGTCCACTTCGAACGGCGAATCCTCGTAGCCGAATTCCAGCAGGTGCGGCAGGTGCACCGCGAGGAACTGGCGGATGCCGCCGGCATTCTCGTATTGCGCGACATGGCGGAACTCGTGGCTCAGCAGGCGCACGTCGTTCTCGTAGCCGCGATGCACGAGCACGGCGTAGCCGAGCGTCATGCCCGCGGCGGACGATTGCGCGAGCCCGACCTTCGCCGCGGCTTTCTTGAGCGTCGGCTCCTCGGGGAGCGGGATCTCGTCCACGACCAGCACGCGGATGGAGGCGGGATTGCGCACGCCGCTGCGGCGCGCGATCGCCTGCTGCTGGACCGTGGGCATGGCGCCGGACTGCAACGCGCCAGTCGAGACGCGCTCCGCCCACTCCATCGCACGGGGCGCGATCGACGCGACCGTGGGCGCTTCCGCCGCACGCAACCCCACGCTGCACACTCCTATCGCGGCGGCGAGCGCCACCGCGATGAATTTCTCCCTGGACATCCCGATATCCTTCGAGCTGTGTAGACCCAATATAAAGCAACGCGCCCCGTAGGAACCGGCCGACAGTCCATTCGGCAGGGGTCAGGCGTTCCAGGCGGCCAGGTAGCGCTTGAGCACCGCCGCG
Source organism: Usitatibacter sp. (assembly GCA_035525255.1). Classification (GTDB taxonomy): domain Bacteria; phylum Pseudomonadota; class Gammaproteobacteria; order Burkholderiales; family Usitatibacteraceae; genus Usitatibacter. The sequence goes on along the minus strand of DATLEL010000334.1, from coordinate 1,490 downwards.
TCGTCCTCTTCACCGAGCCCGCGCGCGACGGTGTCGTGGAAAATTTCGCGCGCGCATTCGGCCATGGGAGCGGTGAGCCCGAGCCGGCGCGCTTCGTGGACGAAGAGGCCCACGTCCTTCAGGAGCACGCGCGTGGCGGCGCGCGGCGCGTAGTCGTCCTCCAGCGCGCGGCGCATGCGATCCTCGAAGATCCAGCTGCCGCCGGAGCTCGCGCCAATAACGTCCACGGCCTGCCGCGCATCGAGGCCCAGCCGCTTCGCCATCGCCAGCGCCTCGCAGCCCGCGGCGAGGTTGGCCGCGGCCATCATGTTGTTGACGACCTTCATGCGCGAGCCGTCGCCGGCGCGGTCCCCGATGCGAAAGCACTTCGACGCCATCGCCTCGATCACCGGCCGGCAACGCTCGTAGATGGAGTCGGGGCCCGAAGCCATCATGCTGAGCGTGCCTTCCCGCGCGCGCGCCGGGCCACCGGAGATCGGTGCATCGAGCAGCGGGGTGCGAGCCGCGATGTCCTCCGTGTCCGACGGCGCGATGGTGCTGCACATCATCAACGCGCCGCGATAGGCGCCGAGCTCCGCCACCACGCTGCGGGTCTGCGGGGCATCGATGACGAGGGTGATGACGACGTCGGAATGTCGGGCGACGGCACCGGTACCGCCGGGCGCGATGCAACCGAATGCAACGGCCTCGGCTTCACGCTGCGGCACGATGTCCCGAACGAAAACGCCGAATCCCTTGCCACGAAGCGCGCGGGCGACACCTCCGCCCATGGCGCCGACGCCGATGATCCCCACGTTCACTTTTATTTTGATTTCTCGTAGCGAGCCTTGTTGTCGGCGTTGGGCGGATAGAGGCCCGGCAAGGCGGCGCCCTTGTCCACCTCCCCCATGATCCAGCCCTCCAGCCGCTCCTGCTCCGGCGCCTCGGCCACCATCGCATCGATGTAAGCGGCCGGGATCAGCACCGCGCCGTCGTCGTCGACCACCACCCAATCGTCGGGGAACACGGCGACACCGCCGCAGCCGATGGGCTCGTTCCAGTTGACGAACGTGAGGCCGCCCACGGACGGCGGCGCGGCGACACCCTGGCACCACACGGGAAGCTTGGTCGAGCGCACGCCGGCGACGTCGCGAATCACGCCATCGGTGACGAGGGCCGCCACGCCGCGCTTCTGCATGCGCGCGCAGAGGATGTCGCCGAAAATCCCCGCGTCGGTGACGCCCATCGCATCAGCCACGCAGATGCAGCCCGCCGGCATCGCCTCAATGGCGGCGCGCGTGGAGATGGGCTTCGACCACGATTCCGGTGTCGCGAGGTCCTCGCGCGCCGGCACGAAGCGCAGCGTGAACGCGCGGCCGACGAGGCGCGGCTGCCCGGGATTCAGCGGACGCGTGCCGCGCATCCAGATGTTGCGCAGCCCCTTCTTGATCATCAGCGTCGTGATCGTGGCGGTGGTGACGCGCTCCAGCGTCGAGATGATCTCGCGGTCT
>DATLEL010000333.1:0-5455 GCA_035525255.1 Usitatibacter sp. | reverse complement strand
GACCAAGTTCGTGCCGGGCCGCATCAACTGGCCGGTGTCGGTGGGCGGCATCGCGGTCTCGCCCGGCGACCTGGTGGTGGGGGACGCGGACGGCGTGGTGGTGATCGAGCGCGAGAAAGCGCCGTCGATGCTGGACCTCGCCGCGAAGAAAGTCGCCGACGAGAATGCGCGCATGAGCGATATTCGCGCCGGGCGCAACCTGCAGCCCAAGTGGCTCGACGCGGCGCTGAAGGCCGCCGGCCTGACCCTCCCCGCGTGACGCTAAACCCGGTGCATCGTCCCCAGGTCGGGCTTCTTGCCGGTCACCATCCCCTTCGCCAGCTCGAACAGCACCACCGGCTGCGGCTTGTCGACCTCGAGGAACACGGCCGAGTGCACGTCCACGCCGATCAGCACCAGGCGGGGATCGTCGGGGGTGCCATGGCGCGGGTCGCCCTCCTCCTGGAACCACGCCTTCCAGTCCGCCGCCCACAGCTGCCTGATGGTGGCCTTGTCGCGTGAGAGCTTGGCGATGCCGGAGACGGACACCCACTCCCGGGTACGGTCCTTGTAGTAGGCGAGGTTCACGTGGGGCTCGTCCTCGAGCTCGTCCAGCTTGTGCGTCTCCTCGGAGGTGACGAACCACAGGTCCGCGCCGGGTGCGCGCTTCTGGTTCGCCATGGCGCGCGAGACCAGGTGGCCGTCCGCGCGGCGCGTGGTCATCATCGCGATCTTCAGTTCCTCGATCATTTCGTAAAGCTTGTCCATCTCGCCGTCCATGGCGTCTCCAATTCAAGGTGTCAGGTTGCCAAGTAACCTGACCCCTTGAACTCGCGGATGTTCCGGCGGGCTAGAGGAAGTGGCGGCCGACCCACCAGAACACCGCGGCGATGAAGGCCGAGGCGGGGATGGTGAAGATCCAGGCCCAGACGATGTTGCCGGCGACACCCCAACGCACTGCGGAAAACTTGCGCGTCGAGCCCACGCCGACGATGGCGCCGGTGATGGTGTGGGTGGTGGAAACGGGAATCCCCAGGGCCGTTGCGGAGAACAGCATGATCGCGCCGCCCGTCTCCGCGCAGAAGCCGTGCACCGGCTTCAGCTTGGTGATCTTCTGCCCCATGGTCTTCACGATGCGCCAGCCGCCGAAAAAGGTGCCGAGGCCGATGGCGACATAGCAGGAGATGATCACCCACAGCGGCGGCGAGCTCGCCTGCGGGGTGAGCATGTTGGCCGCGATCAGCAGCACCCAGATGATGCCGATGGTCTTCTGCGCATCGTTGCCGCCGTGCCCGAGGCTGTATGCCGCCGCCGACACCAGCTGCAGCCGCCGGAACCAGCGGTCGATGCGCGACGGCGAGCTGCGCCGGAACATCCACGAGACCAGCACCAGTAACAGCCCGCCCAGCAGGAATCCGACCAGCGGCGAGATGAAGATGAACATCACCGTCTTGCTGATGCCCGAGGCGACCAGCGAATGGAAGCCTGCCTTCGCGACGCCGGCGCCCATGAGCCCGCCGATCAGCGCGTGCGAAGAAGAGGACGGCAGGCCGAAGAACCAGGTGATGGCATTCCACGAGATGGCCCCCACGAGTGCGCCGAACACCACGTAGTGATCGATGATCTCGGGTTCGACGATTCCCTTGCCGACGGTGGCCGCGACCTTGAGGTGGAAGATGAAGATCGCGATGAAGTTGAAGGTCGCCGCGAAGAGCACCGCCACGTGCGGCTTGAGCACCCCGGTGGACACCACCGTCGCGATGGAGTTGGCCGCGTCGTGCAGGCCGTTCATGAAGTCGAATGCGAGCGCCAGCACCACCAGGAACACCAGCACCGTCACGCCCAGCTGCACGTCGCTCATCTCAGGGCGTCCCCGCCGGCCGCGTCACGAATTCTCGAGGGAGATGCCCTCGGCCAGGTTGGCCACGTCGAGGCAGCGATCGGTGATCGCCTCGAGCAGCTCGTAGATGGCCTTCATCTTGATCAGCTCGCGCACGTCCTTCTCCTCGCGGAAGAGCCGCGAGACGGCTGAGCGCATCACGCGGTCGGCATCGGACTCGAGGCGGTCGATCTCCTCGCACGTCTTGAGGATCGCCTCGAAGTTGCCGGCGTCGGTGCCCAGCAGGCCGACCACGTCCTTCACGCGCTCGCAGCACTTGAGGCTGATGTCCGCGAGGCGCGCGGTGTCCGGCGTGATCGAGCGGATGTCGTAGAGGGTGAGGGTTTCGGTCGCGTCCTGGATCAGGTCGCAGATGTCGTCCATCGCGTTCACCAGCTGGTGGATCTGCTCGCGGTCGATGGGGGTGATGAAGGTCTTGTGCAGCAGGCGGATGGCCTCCGCGGTAATGCGGTCGGCGGCGTGCTCCGCCTCGTCGATCATGCGGGCGTGCTGCTCGCGCTCCGAGTAATTGGCCATGAGCGCGGACAGCTCGCGCGCGGCGCGCACCACCTGCGCCGCGTGGGCGTTGAAGAGGTCGAAGAAGCGACCCTCTTTGGGGAGGAGGCGGCCGAACATGGGGGGTTCCTGCGACGGTTCGATGAGTGGCGGGAGTTTAGCAAAGCTTCTGCCGCGCGGACGCCCTCGCAGGCGCCTCGGCTATAATTCGGCGCTATCACACCCCTCGCCTTCCTCCATCCGCGCCGCTGGTTTACCGGCCTCTGGCTCAACGCGGATTTCCGCAAGTTGTGGACCTCGCTCACGATGGTCCACTTCGGCGGGCAAATCACGTTCCTGGCACTCCCCCTCACGGCGGCGATCGCGCTCAACGCGTCCCCGCTCGAGGTGGGCATCCTCACCGCGCTCGAGGCCCTGCCGTATCCGATCTTCGGCCTCTTCGCCGGCGTCCTCGTCGACCGCACCCGCAAGCTGCCGCTCATCATCGCCTGCGATGTAGGACGCGGTCTCGCGCTCCTCTCGATCCCGCTGTGCGCATGGTTCGGCGTGCTTTCGATGCCGGTGCTCTACGTGGCGGGTTTCCTCCTCGGGATGCTGACCGTGATCGGCTGGCCGGCGTACCAGGTGTTCATGACGGAGCGCGTCGGGCGCGAGAACCTGGTGGAGGCCAACGCCAAGATCGGCGTGGCGGATTCGGCGGCGCAGCTGATCGGCCCGGGTATCGCGGGGATGCTGGTGCAATGGCTCACGGCGCCGATCGCGATCTTCCTCGATGCGGTGTCGTTCTTCGTCTCGGCATGGATGCTGCGCGGGATTCCGCCACGGGCGACCGATGCGCCCAAGGCGGTGGGTGGGTCGGTGAAGGCCGAGATCGCCGAGGGCTTGCGCGCCATCTGGGAGAACCGCACGCTGCGCGCGCTGGTCTGGGCGATCGCCGCATGGCAGGTCTTCCGCCACGCGTACATCGCGATCGTGGTGCTGTTCGCGGCGCGCGAGCTGGGGTTCTCGGCCGGCGTGGTGGGGGTGATGTTCATGACCGCCGGCGTGGGCTCGCTGGTCTCGGCGGGCGTGGTGGCACGCCTCAATGCGCGCTATGGCATGGGGCGGACGATGCTGGGCGGCGTCTTCGGGACCGGTATCGCCTGGGTCGTGATGGCAACGGCCATGGGTCCCGCCTGGCTCGCCGGCCTGCTTTTCGCAGGCGGCATGTTCATGCTCGACCTCGGCGCGATGATCTTTTTCATCAACTACCTCTCGATCCGGCAGGCGGCGACCCCGGACCGGATCCTCGGGCGCGTCACGGCGACCATGATCTGCCTGACTATCTCGAGCGCGCCGCTGGGAGCCCTTGCCGGCGGATGGATCGCCGACAACTACGGCCTGCGGGCGGCGATGCTCTTTTGCGGGGTGGGCACCCTGATACTGGCGCCCCTCATCGCTCGCTTCTCCCCCATCGCCGCGATGCACGACCTCCCGCGCCCGCAGGAGCCGCGCGCCGCGGCGAGCGTGGCGGAGGAGTTGGCCGGGTAGTTGATGGCGGCGCTCTGCGCGCCGACCTCACTCCGAACTTAGCGGGTAGCGACCGCCGCGCAGTCGCGCAGCGCTTCCTCGACGTTGCTGCCGTAGGCGCCGTTGCGGGCGAGCGCGCGGAAGCGGTAGTCGCTGGATGCGAGCTGCATCTCGGCCCAACGCTGGTCGAGAGGATCGACGCGCTGCGGCCTGTTGGTGCCGGAGAGGCGGCCCACCTGCAGCGGCGCGACCTTGCAGCTGGCATCGGCGAGCTGCATGTTGTCGGGGGTGGTGGCACAGCCGCCGAGGGCGGCAATGGCGGCTAGGGAGAAGAGGCGTTTCATGGGGTGTCTCCAGGTGGGGGACGTGAACTGATTCTACGCCGAGCGCGTGGTCGTGCACGCGAACGCAAAGCGCCGGAAGCCGGCGCACGCCGGCCTTCCTTGATGCCCGGTCCGAGTGCCACTGGGTGGCCGCCCGGGGCGACGAGGTGGCGCGCAAACGTAGAGTGCCCGGGCGACGAGGAATGAATCCGAAGGGCCCCAGCCGCGCATCCAACGCTATATGCTTGCCGCCCTGGCCCCTGGAGATTCCGATGGACAACGCGATGGCGATGATCGCGATCGTGGCCGTGGTGGCGTGCTTCGGCATGCCGCTCGCGCTCGTGGCGATCGTCCTGTACTACAAGCACCGCCGCAACCGCATGAACCACGAGACGGTGGCGATGCTCGCCGCCAAGGGCCTGCCGGTGCCGCCGCAGCTGCTCGACCCGCCGCGACGCTCGGCGCACACCGGGCTCCGCGCGGGGCTGGTTCTGGTGGCGCTGGGCGTGGCGTTGTCGTTCTTCTTCGCGGGCCGCGGGCCGGGATGGTCCATCGGGCTGATACCTGGATTGATGGGGGCGGCATTGCTGCTCGCCTGGATGATCGAGACGCGGTCCGGGCGCTGATGTCGCCGCAGGCGGCGTCCGACGACGCCGCGCTGATCGCAGCCGCCCTCGAGCGCGACGACCGCGGAGCGTTCGCCGAGCTGGTGCGCCGCCACCAGTCGCAGGTGCGCTCGGTGCTGCGCCGCCTCTGCAAGGGCGACGACGGCCTCGCCGACGACCTCGCGCAGGAAACTTTCGTCCTCGCGTGGCGCAACCTGCGCCACTTCCGCTTCGAGGCGCGCTTCTCCACTTGGCTCTACCGCATCGCCATCAACGCGTGGCGCAGCGAGGCGCGGCGCAAGCGCGAGGTGCTGCTGGACCTGGAAGATGACGCCATGCCGCTCGGCATGGACCAGCACGCGCAGATGCCCGACATCGCGGCACGCGTAGACCTTGCCCGCGCCATGGCCACGCTGAGCGATGGCGAACGCGCCGCGGTCGTCGCGCTCGAGGGCGGCTGCGATCAGCGCGGCGTCGTCGGACGCCGCCTGCAGCGACATCAGGCGCCGGACCGAGTCTCGATCTTCCAGGCGATGAGCAGCGCCGCTCCCATCAGCCCGGGTATCAGCCCGATGGACCACCCTGGTCCCCGGTCCGCGAAGAAGAACGACAACGCCACTCCCAGCGCCACCAGCACCAGCCCG
>DATLEL010000322.1:0-6228 GCA_035525255.1 Usitatibacter sp. | reverse complement strand
GGCTGCCTGCATACCGGCCGCATCGGCGGCATCCGGCGAGGCTATGACTAGGTGACCAGCTCCGCGGTCTTCTCGACGGGCTTGGTCTTCGCCGCTTCAGGCTCGAGGTAGCCCAGCGCGCGCGAGATGTCGCGCGCCGCGCGGAAATCGAGGCGTTGCTGAAGGACTAGGCTTCCGCGGTGGCCGGGACGGGGCGCGCGACGGGCGCGGGCGCCTCGACGAAGCCCAGGTCGCGCGAGATGTCGCGCGCGGCGACGATCGCCATGTGCGCGAGGTCCTCGCGGCGCGAGCCGAGGATGTTCTTCTCCGCGCCCCACACGCCGATGGCGGCGACGACGCCTCCGGAGCGGTCGCGGATCGGCACGCCGATGCCGGTCACGCCGACGCGGAACTCGCCGCGGTTCACGGCATAGCCGCGCAGCCGTGTCTCCTCCAGGTCGCGCTCGATGTCCTTGCGCTTCGTGAGCGTGATCGGCGTGTACTTCTTCACGTGCTGCATCGCCTGGTCGAGGGCCTCGCTCGGCGACCACGCGAGCAGCGCCTTGCCGGTGGACGTGACCGAGGCCGGAACGCGCGAGCCGATGGACGTCATCGCCTTCAGCGGCTGCGGGCTATCCACCTTGTCGACGTAGACGACGAAGCCGCCGTCGAACACGGTGAGCTGCACGGATTCATGCGTCTCGAGGCACAGGCGGCGCAACCGTGGCGACGCCACCGCCACCAGGTCCACGTCGCGCACCAGCATCGACCCCATCTCCCACAGCTTGAGCGTGGGCGAGTAGAGGCTCGTGGCCGGATCCTTCTTCACGTATCCGAGGACGGACAGCGTGGAGAGAAGCCGGTAGACGTTGGGTTTGGTGAGCTCGAGTTGCCGCGCAAGCTCGGTGAGCCTGCGGGGCTGGCCAGATCGAACCAGGGCCTCGAGGAGGTTAAGCGCCTTTTGAACGGTCTGTTCCATCGCCGTCTCGCTCCCTATGCACGGCCGCCTATCCTACACCCACGCGCTAAATGACGACGGGGCGGTCGGCGAGCTCGTTCTGGTCGCCGGGACGCACCGGAAAATGGGTGGCGATGAGGTCGGAGACGCTGCGAACACCCGTGAGCGCGCCCTCCTCGTAGCGGCCGTCGCGGAAATGAGCTTCCATCGCATGGACGATGCCCTCCCACTCGCCTGCGGCGACCCTGCGGTCGATGCCGCGATCGGCGACGATCTCGACGCCGCGATCGGCGAGCAGCACGTAAATGAGGACGCCGTTGTTGTCCTCGGTGTTCCACACACCCTGCAAGGCGAACACCTCGCGCGCGCGGTCGCGGGAGCCCAGGTCGCGCCACAGCTGCGCCGAGGTGAGCTCGGCCTCGACGACGACGAACACCTCGCCGCCGTGGCGCTTCTCCTGCGCGGCGATCTCGCGCTGGATCGCATCCATCACCGTGGCGGGAAAAGCGTGGGCCGCTCGCACGGGGTTCATCAGCACGTGGCGCCAGAAGCGCTTCAGGTCCATCACCAGCTCCCCGAAGCGCCGCCGCCGTCGAAGCCGCCGCCGCCGCCGCTGAACCCGCCGCCGCCGCCGCCGAATCCGCCGCCGCCGGAGGACCATCCCCCGCCGCCGGTCGGGATCCAGCCGCCGCGCGAGCCGCGCGTGACGCCGCCGCCTCCGCCGCCGCCGAAGAGCGTGAAGATGAACGCGACCAGCGCCGCGACCACGCCGAAAAGAATGCTTCCCGCGATGACGGCGACCGCGACCCCCGTCACCCCGGACGTCGCCACCGCGCCCACGCCACGTCCCAGCATGCTGCGTGCCGCCATGCCGACGATGGGCACGATGAAGAGGCCGAGGATGAGAAAATTCGAGAACGACGACAACGAGTCCACTTTGCGCGCCGACGTCTTCGCCTGAGGCAGCGGCAGGTTCTCGCCCTCGATCGCCTTCACGATGGCGTTAACGCCCTCGTCGATGCCGCCCGCGAAGTCGCCGGTGCGGAAGCGCGGCGCGACGATCTCGCTCACGATGCGCTTCGCGAGCGCGTCGGTGAGCGTGCCCTGCGTGCCGCGGCCGGTGTGGATGCGCACCTTGCGCTCCTGCGTCGCGACGAGCAGCAGCACGCCGTCGTCCACGCCCTTGCGGCCGAGCTTCCACTCGTCGGTGACGCGGCCGGCGTAATCCTCGATCGTCTCGGGCCCGATGGAGGGCACGAGCAGCACGGCGACCTGCGAGCCGCGCGCCTGCTCGAAGGCCGCGAGCTTGGCCTCGAGCGAATCGCGCTCGGCGGCAGTGAGCGAGCCCGTCTGGTCCATGACGCGCGCGGCGAGCTTCGGCACCGGGATCGGGTCCGCCGGCGTCGCCGCGAATGCCACGGCCGCGAAGACGACCGCGGCCGCGCCCATGAGGGACGCAGCCGCCTCCGCGGGGAGGCGGCCCAGCGTGCGCATCATTTCGTGGCGTTTACTTCGACGGCGCCGGCGCCACCGGCGAGGGCGTGGGCGCGGCGGGCACCGCCGACTTCGGCGCGAAGTCCACCTTCGGCGGCGTGGCGATCGACTTCTCGTTCTCGACCGTGAAGCTCGCCTTGGGCTTGTAGCCGAAGATCATCGCCGTCAGGTTCGTCGGGAACTGGCGCGCGAGGATGTTGTAGTCCTGGGTCGCCTTGATGAAGCGGTTGCGCGCGGTGGTGATGCGGTTCTCCGTGCCCTCGAGCTGCGCCTGCAGGTCGCGGAAGTTGGCGTCGGCCTTGAGCTGCGGGTAATTCTCGGCGACCACCAGCAGGCGGCCCAGCGCGCCGGCGAGCTCGCCCTGCGCCTGCTGGAACTGGCGCACCTTCGCCGGATCGTCGAGCGCGTCGGCCGGGAGCTGCACCGAGGTGGCCTTGGCGCGCGCATTGATCACCGCCTCGAGCGTCTGGCGCTCGTGCGCGGCATAGCCCTGCACGGTAGACACGAGGTTCGGGATCAGGTCGGCGCGGCGCTTGTACTGGTTGAGCACCTCGGCCCAGGCGGCCTTGACCTGCTCGTCCTTGGTCTGGAACTCGTTGTAGCCACAGCCGGACAGCGCCATCGCCGCCAGCAGCGAGAGGGCCCACAGGATCTTGCGCATCGATCGTTCTCCTTGGTTCTTGTAGCGGGGTCGGTCAACGCCCATTTGCGGCCGGCGCCGCGGATTTCAAGCCGCGCGGCGAATCAATCGCCGTATTGCGAGGGGCGCTTCGGGGGCGGATCGCCGGCGGGCACCGCCGGCGGCGCGGCGTTCGGTGCCGGAGCCGCGGTGGCGGGCACGTTCGCGCCAGTGGGAGCCGCGGGAAGCGGCGGCGAGACCGGGCTCGATAGCGAGGGCACGAAAGCTCCGAGGCCCGAGGGCTTGAGCGCGATGCCGGGCCCGGGTGCGCCGGCGGGAAGCTCCACCTGGCGCTGCACCTTGCCGTCGCGCACGTTGTCCAGCTCCGCACAGAGCTTGGCGATCCCTTCGGGTGTGCGCGGCGTCGGGCGCGCGATGGTTTCGTCGGGAATGAACAGCAGCCGCTCGCCCTTCACGGCGCCGAGACTCTGGCGCTTTACCCAGTTGGAGCGGAATTCGCCAACGCTGGACGCGGATCCCGCGCCCACGATCACGTACGGGTTCTTTTCCTCGAGCTCGGGCAACGACACCTTCGGCGCCACGCCCTTCAGCTCGCTGAACACGTTTTCCGCGCGGCATATATCCAGCGCCTCGGTGAGGAAATGCTCGCCGGAAACGGTGGTGAGCGGGCGGTTCCAGATCTCCACGAAGGTGGTCACCTTGAACTTGCCGGCATTGTCGCGGCGCAGCTTGGCGATGCGAGCTTCGAATTCGGCGATGGCGCGCACCGGGTCCCGCGCGGTGAGCGTGCCCACCGCGCGCATGAGGCGCGGCACGTCGTCCAGCTGGTGAGCCGAGGCGACGAACACCGTGGTGCCGGTGGCCGCGATGCGCTCGATGTCTTCCTTGCGGATGCCGTCGCGGTATGCGAGCACGAGATCGGGCTTGAGCGTGGCGAGGCGCTCGAGCGAGAGGCCCGCGCCCGTCGGAACTTTCGGCACCGAGAACGCCTGCGGCGGATAGTCACTCAGGTTGTCGACGCCCACCGCGAGGTCACCCGCGCCGGCGGCGAACAGGATCTCGGTGAGGAATGGAGCCAGCGTCACCACGCGCGTGGCCGGCTTCTTCAGGATGAGGGCGCGCCCGAGGTCGTCGCGGATGGTGAGCTGGGCGGAGGTGGAAGCGCTGAAGGCGAGTGCCGCGATCGCGGCGAGCGACGCAAGGAAGCGGGAATTCATGCCTGCAATGATAAGGCCATTCGCCTCGCGCGACGCGCGGGCGCTACTGCGCAGCGGCGAGCGTGTGGCGCGCGAGCAGCAGGTCTTCCCAGGCGCGCGCTTTCTCCGTGAGGCTGCGCAGCAGCTGGGATGGGTGGTACGTCACGACGACCGGCGTGTCGTCACGGTGGCGCACCTTGCCGCGGAGACCGGAGAGCGTGCCTCCGGCTCCCAGCAGCCGAAGCGCCGCGGTCTTGCCCAGCGCCACGATCAGCTTGGGCGCCCGGCGCTCGAGTCGGTCGTCGAGCGCTCCATCCGCTTCGGCTTCCTCGCCGCGGCGGCAGCCGATGGCGAACAACATGCCGTCGACCAGCTTCCCAGCCGGCCCCGAGAAGGGATCGCCCTCCTCGTCCATATCGCCGACTGCCGCGCAGCCCACGAAGAGCCAGCCGCCGCATTGGCTGGAGAGCAAGTGAATCGATTCCCGCGGGGCCTGCACATGCACCGCGGCAGGTAGCGGTTGCGCCGTGCGCCCGGCGAGCCCGTAAAGACGCGCGACGGGCAACAGCTCGAGCTCGCGAAGCGCGCGGTCGTCCATCACAGCGACAGTCCGAGGAAGAGCGCGTCCTCGCGCCCGTTCACCGCGGGGTAGTACTCGGGACGGATGGCGATCTGCTGGAACCCCGACTTGCGATACAGATGGCGCGCGGCCAGGTTCGACGGCCGCACTTCGAGGTAAACGATCTGGCAGCCCGCCGCGCGCGCCATGTCCACCATGTGCCCGAGGAAGCCGCGGCCGATGCCCTGGTTCTGCCATTCGGCGGAGACTGCGAAATTGAGGAGGTGCGCTTCCTCCAGCGCCACCATGAGCACCGCGTAGCCGATGACCATGTCGCCGTGCGCCACGGTCCAGCAATCGTAGCCGGCCGTGAGCGAGTCGCGGAAATTGCCGAGGCTCCAGGGGAAGTCGTAGAGCGACTTCTCGAGGCGCGCCACCTCGTTCAGGTCGCCGAGGCGCATGCGCCGGTAGCTCAGCTGGGGGATGGGGACCGCGCTCACCGCCTTGCCCGCCTTTCCTCGGTCGTGAGGGCAACCTTGTCGCGCAAGTATAGGGGCGCGGCAAGCTCCGCGGCGATGCCTGCACCGCGGGCGAAGCGCCGCGCCGCGATGCGCGCCACGGCGCCGGCGCGCGGCAGGTCCCCCTCGTAGCGCATCTCGATCGATTCGCGGTACGCGTCGCGCAACCATGCGTGGCGGTCGAAGCCGCTGCCGCTCGCCGCCCAGCTGCGACCGGGCAACGGCGGCAGGGCCGCGGCGTCGGCGAGTCGTGGCGCGATCACCTCATCCCAGTCGGGGCCGCTCCGCGCGTAGGCGGCGAGATAAGCCTCGCCCATGCGCGCATCGAGGGCGGCGACCACGCGGCGTTCGTTCGTCTGCTCGGCCAGGGCCAGCAGCGACGGCACCGGCACCACGGGACGCACGGCGCCGAAGGCGAGGCCCTGCACGATTCCGCAGGCGATGCGAATCCCGGTGAAGGAGCCCGGGCCCTGGCCGAACGCGAAGGCATCCATCTGCGCCGGCTTCAGGCGCGCGCGCTCGAGGATGCGGTTCAGCATCGGCACCAGCATCTCGGAATGGCGGTTCTCGGCGAGGGCTTCCTCGACGAACAGCTCGCTGCCGCGGAGCAGCGCGACGGAGCACAGCTCGGTGGAAGTCTCGACGGCAAGGAGGTTCACCCGCGCATTATACCGGAGCGTGCTTCCGGTACTTTCAATCAACGCTTCAATAGCTTGCGAGATACTCCTGAGACTTCAAATGAAGTCCATCGGGGCATGGCGGCCGCGCAGCACTTCGGCGGGGTCGATGTCCCACCAGCGTCGCAGGAAGGTCGCGTAGTAGCTGCGGAAATCCACCGCGTGCGGCAGGTTGCCGTTGCCGTCGAGGCGCGCCAGGTCCGGCGC
>DATLEL010000316.1:0-4255 GCA_035525255.1 Usitatibacter sp. | reverse complement strand
CACCACATGTTCACGGTCGGCATGCCGGCCGCGGGCAACCTGTTCTTCATGTACGCGACGATCCTCATCGCCGTGCCCACGGGCGTGAAGGTGTTCAACTGGATCTCCACCATGTGGAAGGGGTCGATGAGCTTCGAGACGCCGATGCTGTTCTCGGTGGGCTTCATCTTCCTCTTCACCATCGGCGGCTTCTCGGGCCTGGTGCTCGCGATCGCGCCCGTCGACATCACGCTGCACAACACCTACTACGTGGTGGCGCACTTCCACTACGTGCTGGTGTCAGGCGCGCTCTTCGCGATCATGGGCGGCATCTACTTCTGGCTGCCGAAGTGGACCGGGCACATGTACAACGAGGGCATGGGCAAGCTGCACTTCTGGGCCTCGATGATCGGCTTCAACATCGCGTTCTTCCCGCAGCACTTCCTGGGACTGGCCGGCATGCCGCGCCGCATCCCGGATTACGCGCTGCAATTCACCGAATGGAACGCGATCTCCACGATCGGCGCCTTCATCTTCGGCTTCTCGCAGCTGCTCTTCCTCTTCAACGTCATCTCCTGCATCAACAAGGGGGCCACCGCCCCGGAGAAGCCGTGGGAAGGCGCCGACTCGCTGGAGTGGACGCACCTGCCGACGCCGGCGCCGTACCACACGTTCGTCACCGCCCCGGTGGTCAAGTAGGGCGAGGACGGGCAACGAGATGGACAAGCAACGCAGGGGCGCGATCGTGACCGGGCTGGTACTGGCCGGGATGGCGCTCGCCATCTACCTCACCGTGGTCTTCAAGTTCTTCGTGCACTGATGAGCGCCACGGCCCCCCGCGAGCTCGAGCTGCGCAACCGCCAGATGATGAAGAAGCTGCTCGTCATTGTGGTCGGCATGCTCGGCTTCTGCGCCGCGATGGTGCCGCTCTACCGCCAGATCTGCGAGGCGATCGGCATCAGCCAGCAGCGCGCCGTCGTCGCCACGGGCAACACCCAGGTCGATCGCAGCCGCACCGTGCACGTGGAGCTGCTCGCCTCCAGCGCGGGGCTGCCGTGGACGTTCGAGGCCCTCGATCGCGTGGTCGACGTGAATCCCGGCGCCATGACCACGGTGCGCTACCGCGTGGTCAACACGCTCGGCCGCCCCGTGACCGCGCATGCGGTGATGAATACGGCCCCCGCCATCGCCAACCGCTACATCGAGAAGACCGAGTGCTTCTGCTTCGGCAGCCAGACGCTCGCCGCGGGCGAGGCGCGCGAGATGCCGGTGACCTTCCGGGTGAAGGGCGATGCGCCCCGCGACCTCACGACGGTCTCGCTCTCGTACACGTTCTTCGAGGCGCAGGGCGCCTCGTGACAAGATAGGCAACCCCGGAACACGCAACCAAAGGAAAAAGAACCGTGGCCAACACACATACCACCGGCTATTACTTCGCCCCGCCGTCGCACTGGCCGGTCGTGGGCTCGCTCGCGCTGTTCTTCCTCGCGATGGGCGGCGTGCTGCTGATGAACAGCTACGGGGTGGGATGGATCCCGTTCGCCGTCGGCTTCTTCACGCTGGTCTACATGCTGTTCGGCTGGTTCGGCACCGTCATCCGGGAGAGCGAGGGCGGCCTCTTCAATAGCCAGGTGGACATGTCCTTCCGCTGGGCGATGAGCTGGTTCATCTTCTCGGAAGTGATGTTCTTCGCGGCGTTCTTCGGCGCGCTCTTCTACGCGCGCGTGTACTCGCTGCCGTGGCTGAGCGACATCGACAACAAGCTGCTGTGGCCCGACTTCGCCGGCCACTGGCCCTCGGCCGGCCCCTACCGCCCGCCGGAATTCACTCCCATGGGCGCCTGGGGGATTCCCGCGATCAACACGCTGCTGCTGCTCTCGTCCGGCGTGACCGTCACCTGGGCGCACTGGGCTCTCAAGCGCAACGACCGCACCAACCTGATCTTCGGGCTTTTCCTCACCATCCTGCTGGGCATCATCTTCCTCAGCCTGCAGATGTACGAATACGCGCACGCCTATTCGGAGCTCAACCTGAAGCTCAGCACCGGCGTGTTCGGCTCCACCTTCTTCATGCTCACGGGCTTCCACGGCTTCCACGTGACGCTCGGCGTGACGATGCTGATCGTGATGCTGTTCCGCAGCGTGGCGGGGCACTTCAAGCCCGACCACCATTTCGCCTTCGAAGCGGTGTCCTGGTACTGGCACTTCGTGGACGTGGTCTGGCTGCTGCTCTTCGTGTTCGTCTACTGGGTTTAGCGCGGGGCGCGCAAAGACAAAAGCCGCACTTCGGTGCGGCTTTTCGTTTCTAGAGGCCCCTCTCGGGGATCCAGCCGAAGTAGAGCGAGGCCATCAGGATGATGAAGACGAGCGCCGACAGGCCGATCCGCACGGTGAGGGCTTTCACCGCGCGATTGGAGCCCCCCTTGTCCTTGTAGACGAAATACAGGCCCGAGAACAAGCTCACCAGCACTGCGAGAAGGAGGACCACGATCAGGATACGCATCGGGACATTGTCCTTCGCGCCGGGGTTGGTGACAACCGTGGCGGCTGCGCTCGCCCTCGCGTTGCTGCTCTCGCTGGGCCGCTGGCAGGTGAACCGCGCCGCCGAGAAGCAGGAGCGCCAGGCGCTGCTGGATGCGCGCATCGCCGCGGCCCCGCTGGATCTCACCGGTGCCGTGGATTCCGCCGAACCGCTGCTTTTCCACCGTGTGCGCGCGAAGGGCGAGTGGCTCGCCGACCGACAGGTGTACGTCGACAACCAGATCCGCGACGGCCGCGCCGGATTCGGCGTGGTGACGCCGTTGCGCCTCGCCGGAGGCGAAGCGGTGCTGGTGAATCGCGGCTGGGTCGCGCGCGACGCGTCGTATCCGAAAGCGCCGCCGGTGCCCGCGCCTCCTGGCCCGGTCCAGGTCTCGGGCCTCGCCACGCTGCCGCCGGCACGCTACCTGGAGTTTTCCCACGACACGGTCACCGGCAACGTGTGGCAGAACCTGAGCATCGACCGCTTCCGCGCGCATACGGGCCTCGCGGTGCTGCCCGTCGTGATCCTCGATGACCACCCGGCGCCGGGATTGAAGCCGATGCGCGAGCGCCCCGATGCCGGCGTCGCCAAGCACCAGGAATACGCGCTCACCTGGTTCGCGCTCGCGGCAACGGTGCTGGCACTCTGGGTGGCGCTCAACCTGCGGCGCGAGCGGTGAAGATCACTCCGCGCGCCAAGCTGCTGCTGCTCGCGGCGCTCTTCCTCGCGCCCATCGTCGCCTCCTCGCTCACCTATTACCTGGCGCGCCCGGGTGCCACTTCGAATTACGGCGAGCTGCTGTTGCCGCCGGCGCAGGCGCCCGCGCACGCATTCCTGCGCGACGGTGGCGGGCGCTTCGCCTTCGCCGAGCTCGCGGGCCAATGGGCGATGGTGGCCTCGGACTCCGGCGCCTGCGACGCGGCTTGCATGGAAAAGCTGAAGGCGATGCACCTGGTGCGCCTCGCGCTCGGTCGGCGCGCGTCGCGCGTGGCGCGCGTCTTGGTGGTGGAGGACCCGCGCACCCCCGCCGGGGTGGAAGCGTTCGAGGGGATGATCGTGGCACGCGCCCAGCCGGGTGTGTCCCTGCCCGCGGGAATCGCGCACGACCGGGCGCACATCTACCTGGTGGATCCCCACGGCAACGTGATGATGCGCTGGCCGGCCGCACCGGACATGAAGCGCATGCTCCGCGACCTCGAGCGCGTGCTGCGCGCCTCCCAGATCGGCTGAGCGCGGCTCGCGGCTCGATGCCGTAAAATAGCGGGCTTCGCCGCGGCCTTCGCGCGGCGCTCTGGGCAAGCCCTTGCAAGCCACCGTCGCTTCCTCCGCACCTGTCTGGGTGCAGTTCTGGCACCTGACCAAGCCGCGGGTCGTGTCGCTCATCGTGTTCACCGCCGTGATCGGCATGCTGCTCGCGGCACCGACCCTGCCGCCGCTACGCTTGCTGGCGGCGGCCACCATCGGCATCGCGCTGGCGGCCGGCGCCGCCGCGGCATTCAATTGCCTGGTGGAGCAGAAAATCGATGCCGCCATGGCGCGCACGCGCGGGCGCCCCACGGTGATGGGCACGATTTCCCCCGTGCAAATCCTGTTGCTCGCCGGCGCCGTGGGCGGTCTCGGCCTCGCCGTCCTCTGGCATGCGGTGAATCCGCTCACCATGTGGCTCACCCTCGCGACCTTCGTGGGGTACGCGGTGATCTACACGGTGATCCTCAAGCCGGCAACGCCGCAAAACATCGTGATCGGCGGTGCCTCG
>DATLEL010000298.1:0-3683 GCA_035525255.1 Usitatibacter sp. | reverse complement strand
GCGATCGCCTTCAGGTCGACGTTGCCGCCGGACAGGATGATGCCGACGCGGCGATCGCGTACGTCGATGGCGCCGCCGAGCACTCCGGCGGTCGCCAGCGCCCCGGTCGGCTCGACCACCAGCTTCATGCGCTCCCAGAGGAAGCGCATCGCTTCCACCAGCTGCGCATCGGAGACGGTGATGATGTCGCTCACGTGGCGCAGCACCAGCGGAAACGTGATGGCGCCGAGCGACTGGGTGCGCGCGCCGTCGGCGATGGTGTCGGGCACGTCGATGTGCACCAGCTGCTTCGTGCGGAAAGAGCGCGCCGCGTCGTCGCCGGCCGCGGGCTCGACCCCGATCACCTTGGTGCCCGGCGAGAGATGCTGCGCGGCAATGGCGCAGCCGGACAGGAGCCCCGCGCCTCCGCAGCAGACGAAAAGATAGTCCAGCGCGCCCACGTCCTCGATGAGCTCCTTGGCCGCGGTGCCTTGCCCGGCGACCACGTCCTTGTGATCGAAGGGCGGCACCAGGCTGGCGCCCTTCTCGCGCGTGATGCGGGCGGCGACTTCCTCGCGCTGCTCGCCGTTGCGGCGGTCGTAGAACACCACCTCCGCACCGTAGCCTCTTGTCGCGGCGACTTTCACCGCGGGCGCGTCGGCGGGCATCACGATGGTGGCGGGAACACCCAGCAGGCGCCCGGCGAGCGCTACCGCCTGCGCATGGTTGCCGGAAGAGAAGGCGACGACCCCGCGGCGGCGTGCATCGCCGTCGAGCTGCGCCAGCGCGTTATAGGCGCCGCGGAACTTGAAGGCGCCCATGCGCTGCAGGTTCTCGCACTTGAAGTACGCCTCGCAGCCGGCACGCTCATCGAACTGCGACGAAGTGGCCACGGGGGTTCGGTGCGCCACGCCTTCGAGGCGCGCGGCGGCCGCCTCCACGTCGGCATAGGTCACCGTGGCGGGGGCGGCGGCGTCGTTCATTCCAGGTCGATGGTGTCTTCGAACGTGGCGATCTCGGAGCCCTGCAGCGTCAAGGTCATCTTCACCGGCAGGGATTCGTTGCCCGCGAGCTTGCCTTCCGCGCGCGCGCTCTCCACCGCCGCCTCGATCTCCCGCTGCGAGTGCACCCCCACCTGCTTCAGGAACCTGCGGATGCTCATGTTGAAGGCGTCGGCGTTCATTCGCGTCCTTCCTAGCGGGCGCTGGTGATCGACACCAACGCGTCCTTGAGGGTGTCTTCGGGCAGCTCGTTCACGCTTTCGGCGAGCAGCTCCGCCTCGGTGGCGACCTTCTCGGGAAGGCTGCGGCTTTCCATCACGGCGACGAACTGCGCCGCGGCTCCGGCGACGCGCAGCAGGTGCGTGCGCTCCGCCATCAGCAGCTCGATCTCCTTGCTGAGCATGAAGCTGCCGGTATTTTCGGTCGATGCGGTCATTCCGTGCTCCTGGTTACGAATTGCGATTCTACCCGCCCCGTCAATTCGCCCGCGCGAGGGGCAGGTTGACAAGCAGGTTCTGTGGTTTCAGCTTGAGCGACCGATCGGGCCTGCAGGCGAGCCCGAGGTACACGGGCCGGCCGGCCATCTCCGGCACTACCTCGGCCGCGTCGTGGAAGGTCAGGCGAAAAAGAAGCGCCAGCCGCTCGAGGTCGGCCGCTTCGACGGACTCGCCGCGGTAGAGCGAATCGAGGATGGCGGATGCATCTACATCGAGGCCGATGTGCCACCGCCAGCGTTCATCATCGATGCGCGCCAGCGGCTCGATCGTGACAGCCACCCCCGCCAGCCGGGCTAGCCAGCGCTCCAATACACGCGCCAGCGCGGCCGCACCCGGCGACCCCGGCGAGAGCTCGAGCACGAAGGCATGCAGTTCGTCGCGCAGGAAGTAGAGCTGCGCGTTCTCGTGCTTGAGCACGTCCATCTGCACCGCCGGCGTGGGCGTGTTCTGCTGGCGCAGCAGCCGCCCCACGCCGCCGAAGCCGCCGGTCTCCGCGAAAACCTGGATCGTCGCCTCGTCGGCCGCGAGCACCTTGCCGCCCTCGGTGCTCACGCGCTGGCGGCGGAAGAACAGCTCGCCCGCGCGCGCGAGCCACGGATCGTCGATGCCCTCGAGCACGTCGCGGACGATCGCCTGCGCCAGCGCATCGACGAATGGCGGCGCGAGATCCACGGCCGGGCGGCGGAAGAGATCGAGGTAGCACGCCTCGAGCGTCGGGAAGGCGAGCACGCGGTCGCGGAACCGCAGGAACTCCGTCCAGTTTTCGCGCGCGTCGGCGTCCTCGATATCGGCCAGCGCTTCCGCGGACACCGCTGCTCGCGGCAGCGCGGCGAGCCGCGCATGCATCGCTCGCTCCCGGGGACCGGCGTCATCCGGGGGACGCAGCTCGTCGCGCTCCGGGAAGCGCGCAAGCCACGCGTCGCTGGACACGAGGCCCGCTTCGGTGCGCTCGAGCAGCCGGTAGCCGCTCGATGCCCAGAAATCCTGGGCCACCTCGCCGCTCGGCTAGCTTCCCAGCGTCGCGACTTCCGGCAGCGGGAAGCCGTTGAAGTTGCTCGCGTAGGCGGTGGTGTAGGCCCCGGCGTTCTTGATGAAGATGAAGTCGCCTTCCTGCAGGTCCGCCGGGAAGAGCTCCTCGCGCATCACCACGTCCACGGAATCGCAGGTGGGCCCCGCCACGTTCCAGGACACCGGCTCGCCGTCGCGATCCGTATAGATGTTGTAGCGCAGGCCCTCGGTGGTCTCGATCACGCCGCCGAACACTCCCGCGTCCCAATACATCCAGCGCTGGTTGTTGCGGGTGGCGGTGCCGACCACGCGGCAGATGAAGTAGCCGGCGTCGGAGACCAGGTAGCGGCCCGGCTCGGCGATCACCTGGATCTCGGGACCGAAATGGCGCAACTCCTTGTTGATGAGCTCGGAGATGGTCTCGATGGACGGGATCGGCTTCACGTGGCGCACCGGGTATCCGCCACCCAAATTGAGCAGGCGCGGCCTCAAGCCCACCGCGCGCATCGAGGCGAATACCTTGCGGGCGCGCTCCATGCCGACCCGCCAGTTCTCGGGGTTCAGGCACTGCGAGCCCACGTGGAAGGTCACGCCGGCGAGATCCGCCTTGCAGTCCACCGCGGCCTGGATCAGGTCCGGGACGTCGCCCATGTGCGCGCCGAACTTGCCCGCCAGCGGCCAGTCGCTGCCGATGTTCGGCGCGTCGATGCGCATGTACATCTTCGCGTCGGCCTTGACCGACTGCACCTTGCGGATCTCTTCCTCGCTGTCGACCACGAACCACTCGACGCCCTTCGAGGCCGCGTACTCGAGGAACGAGCGCGACTTCATCGGGTTGGAATAGAACACCTCGGCCGGCGGGACGCCCAGGCCGATGAGGATGTCCAGCTCGGCGATGGAAGCGATCTCGAAACCGGCGCCTTCCTGGATCAGCACCTTCAAGACGCGCGGGTCCGGGTTCGCCTTCACGGCGAAATGCGGGCGCACGCGCGGCAGGCTGGCGCGGAAACGGCGCGTCTTGCCGCGGACGATGTCGAGATCGACCAGCAGGACGGGCTTCTTGTAGGCGTGCTTCTGGAGGTATTGCTTGACCCGGGTGAAGTCGAGGCTGACTTCCGGGTGGGAATCGAGAGGGAACTCCGGCTGGGGGCGGAGCTTCTTTACCGTCGCGGTTCGGGGCATCGAGGTCTCGGTTGGC
>DATLEL010000284.1:0-3512 GCA_035525255.1 Usitatibacter sp. | reverse complement strand
GCGCAAGGAAAGCATCCTGGGGCTGGTGGAGATCCGCAACGTGTTCAAGATCTCCAAGGTCGGCACCGTCGCCGGCTGCATGGTGACCGAGGGCGTGGTGCGTCGCGGCGCGTCCGTGCGCCTCCTGCGCGCCGGCGTCGTTGTCCACACCGGCGAGCTCGATTCCCTCAAGCGCTTCAAGGAAGACGTGCGCGAAGTGAAGCAGGGGTTCGAGTGCGGCCTCTCGCTCAAGAACTACAACGAGGTGCAGGTGGCCGACCAGCTCGAGGTGTTCGAGGTGGTCGAGGTGGCGCGCACGCTGGCCTGAGCGCGCGCGAGTTGAAATGACGGTCGCGCGCAGCGCCCGCATCGCCGACCAGATCCAGCGCGAGCTGGCCGAGGTGATCCGCACCGAGATGCGGGACCCGCGCGTGGGCCTGGTGACGCTGACCGGTGTCGAGCTCTCGCGCGACCAGTCCCATGCCAAGGTGTTCTTCACCGTGCTCGGCGCGGCTTCCGACGGCGATCACGCGCTCGAGGGGCTCGGCCGCGCGGCCGGCTTCCTGCGCTCGGAGCTCGCGCGGCGGCTCACGACGCGCAAGGTGCCCGAGCTGCACTTCGAGTACGACACCTCGGTCGAGCGCGGCGTAAGGCTGTCGCGCCTCATCGACGAGGCGGTGAAGCCCACGGCGCCCGCGCCCCGCAAACCTCGCGCCGGCAAGCGCTGAGGTGGCGCTGGTCCAGCCCGACGGCGTCCTGCTCCTCGACAAGCCTCCGGGATATTCCTCGACCCAGGCGTTGGCCCGCTCCAAGCGCATGCTCGCAGCGCGCAAGGCCGGGCACACCGGAACCCTCGATCCCTTCGCAACCGGGTTGCTGCCGCTGGTCTTCGGTGAGGCGACCAAGTTTTCGCGCTTCCTCATCGACTCCACCAAGTCCTATCGGGCGACCCTGGACCTCGGCGTGACGAGCACGACGGGGGACCCGGAAGGGTCCCTTTCCCCGCGGCAGCCCCCTTGCTCCGATGTACCTGCAATCGACGACGTTCTCGCCGGTTTCGTGGGAGTTCGCGACCAAATCCCACCGATGCACTCGGCGGTCCACCACGAAGGCCGGCGCCTATATGATCTCGCCCGCGAGGGCCTCCAGGTGGAGCGCACGCCCCGACGCATCGAAATCCTCCATCTGCGGCGTGCCTCCCTCGACGGCAGCGCGCTGCAAGTCGACGTGACTTGCTCCAAGGGCACCTACGTGCGGACCCTGGCGATCGAAATCGGCGAAGCCCTGGGCTGTGGGGCCTATCTCATCGCACTGCGGCGCACTGCCGTGGGCCGCTTCCGGCTGGAGCAGGCCTTCTCCCTGGAGGCCCTGGAGGCCGCCGGGGTCGAAGGAGCCCGGGCTTCGTTGCTGCCGGTGGAAGTGCTGGTCGCGGGGCTCGCCCGCTGGGACGCGCCGGCCGATACGGCCTTGCGCTTTACCCAAGGCCAAGTGGTCGAGGGGGCCGGGGCCCGGCCAGGGGAGGAGCGCGCGGTATTCGACCCTGCCGGCCGCTTCCTCGGGGTGGGCCGCGCGGGGGATCACGGAACCCTCGCCCCGGAGCGGCTGATGGCCACCGGTGGCCCGGCTAAGCTCCCTGATTTTGCTTGAATTTGTGGCGTGTTCTACGCTAAAATCGATCCTTCACCGAGCGAAAATTCAAGAGAGTTGGAGAGTCGACCCATGCCCGTCACCACCGAGTCCCGCGCGCGCACCGTTGCCGAGCACCAGCGCGCCAAGGGCGACACCGGATCGCCTGAAGTCCAGATCGCCCTGCATACCGAGCGCATCAACATGCTCACGGAGCACTTCAAGACGCACGTCAAGGATTTCCATTCGCGCCGCGGGTTGCTGAAGCTCGTCAGCCAGCGTCGCAGCCTGCTCGACTACCTCAAGCGCGAAAACATCGAGGCCTACCGCTCGCTGATCGAGCGCCTTGGCCTGCGCAAGTAAGGACGCTGCCGGCACCCCTGGGCCCCGCGACTGCTCGTTGACGAGCGCTCGCGGGGTCCTTGTCTTTCGGCGGTCCCTTCCACCCGGGCGCGTGCCTCCAGCACCCTGCCGCCCTTCCAGATGAACAGGACAACATCGTGAAATCGATCAAGAAGACATTCCAGTTCGGACGCCACCAGGTGACGCTCGAGACGGGCGAGATCGCCCGCCAGGCGGACGGCGCCGTGATGGTGACCATGGACGACACCGTGGTGCTGGTCACCTGCGTCGGCCGCCGCGAGATCAAGCCCGGCCAGGACTTCTTCCCGCTCACCGTGGACTACCAGGAAAAGACCTACGCCGCGGGCCGCATCCCCGGCGGCTTCTTCAAGCGCGAGGGCCGCCCCTCCGAGAAGGAGATCCTCACCTCCCGCCTCATCGACCGCCCGCTGCGCCCGCTCTTCCCGAGCGGCTTCTACAACGAAGTGCAGGTGATCGCGACGGTGCTCTCGATCAACCCGGAAATCGACTCCGACATCGTCGCGATGATCGGCGCCTCGGCGGCGGTCACGCTTTCCGGAATCCCGTTCGAGGGCCCGATCGGCGCCGCGCGCGTGGGTTACATCGATGGCGAGTACATCCTCAACCCGACCAAGACCGAGCTCGAGACGTCGCAGCTGAACCTCGTGGTGGCGGGCACCGACCAGGCCGTGCTGATGGTCGAGTCCGAGGCGAACCAGCTGTCCGAGGAAGTGATGCTCGGCGCGGTGATGTTCGGCCACGAGCAGATGCAGGCGGCGATCGACGCCATCAACGACCTCGCCGATGAGGGCGGCAAGGACGACTGGGACTGGGAAGCCGCGGAGGCGGATGCCGGCGTGGTGGAGAAGATCCGCGCGCTGGTGGAATCCGACCTCAACGAGGCCTATCGCATGAAGTCCAAGTCGCTGCGCTCGACGCGCCTCGACGAGATCAAGAAGAAGGTCTGGGACACCGTCGTGCTGGTCGAGGACGAGCCGGTCGACGCGAACGTCGCCCGCGGCATCCTCAAGGAAATGGAAGCCAAGATCGTCCGCGGCCAGATCCTCAACGGCGAGCCGCGCATCGACGGCCGCAACACGCGCACCGTGCGGCCCATCTCGATCCGCCCCACCATCCTGCCGCGCGTGCATGGCTCGGTGCTCTTCACGCGCGGCGAGACGCAGGCGATCGTCACCACCACGCTCGGAACCGGCCAGGACGAGCAGCGCATCGATGCGCTGCAGGGCGAGTTCACCGAGCGCTTCATGATGCATTACAACTTCCCGCCGTTCTCCACCGGCGAGACCGGCCGCGTGGGCTCGCCCAAGCGCCGCGAGATCGGCCACGGCCGCCTCGCCAAGCGCGCGCTGCTCGCGGTGCTGCCGACCAAGGAAGAGTTCGGTTATACGCTGCGCGTGGTCTCGGAGATCACCGAATCGAACGGCTCGTCCTCCATGGCGAGCGTCTGCGGCGGTTGCCTCTCCCTCATGGATGCCGGCGTCCCGCTGAAGGGCCACGTGGCGGGCATCGCCATGGGCCTCATC
>DATLEL010000279.1:0-5151 GCA_035525255.1 Usitatibacter sp. | reverse complement strand
GGCATGTCGCGCGTGCGGCGCGGGCCGGTGGTGGCGAGCGCGCGGATCTTGCCCGCTTCCATGTGCGGCAGCGCGGTCGAAGGCACCGCGATGTACATGTCGAGGCGTCCGCCGAGGAGGTCCGTGATCGCGGGGCCGCCGCCCTTGTAGGGAACGTGGATCACGTCGATGCCCGCGGCCTGCTTGAACAACTCGCCCGACAGGTGCCCCGCGCCGCCGATGCCGGAGGAGCCGTAGCTGCGCTTGCCGGGCTCCTTCTTGTTGAGCGCCACCCATTCGGCGAGCGTCTTGGCGGGTACGCCGGGGTGTACCGTCATCACGTTGGGGAAGACCACTCCCATGCTGAGCGGGGCGATGTCGCGTTTCGGATCGTAGGCGAGGTTCTTCTGCATCGCGGGCGCGACACTCATCGGGCCCACCGAGGTGAGGTGAATGGTGTAGCCGTCGGGTGCCGCCTGCGCGAGGTGTTGCGCCGCGATGTTGCCGCCCGCGCCCGCGCGATTCTCGACCACGACCGATTGTCCGATGTTGTCGGTGAGCTTCTTCGCGATGATGCGCGCCGCCGTGTCGGTGCCGCCGCCGGGCGCGAAGCCGACGGTGAGCGTGACGGGTCGCGTGGGAAAGCCCGCCTGCGCCGCGGCGAGCGTGCAGGTGAGCGCGGCGAGCGCGGCAAACGACAGGCGGGTGAGCGTTCTCATCGGGGTGTTCCTTCTCGGGGAATACAATTGTGCCTGACATGGATTTTTCCCCGTTGTTCGATCTGCTGGTGCTGGGAGGCGGCAATGCCGCGCTGTGCGCGGCGATCACCGCACGGCGGGCCGGGCTCTCGGTGTTGGTGGTGGAGTCCGCGCCCAGGCCTTTCCGCGGCGGCAACAGCCGCCACACGCGCAACATGCGCACCATGCATTCCGGCCCGCTCGACGTGCTGACGCAGGCTTATCCCGAGGAGGAGTACTGGCAGGACCTCCTCAAGGTGACCGGCGGCCTCACCGACGAGCGCCTCGCGCGCATGACGATTCGCGAGACCGAACGCCACCTGCCGTGGATGAAGGCGCACGGCGTGCGCTTCCAGGCGCCGCTCGGCGGCACGCTGCACCTGTCGCGCACCAACGCGTTCTTCCTCGGCGGCGGCAAGGCGCTCGTGAACGCGTATTACGCCGCCGCCGAAGCGCTGGGCGTAGCCGTCTGCTACCAGGCCGAGGTGGTGGACCTCACGATCAACGATGGCCACTTCGAATCCGCGACGGTCCTCCACGAAGGAGTCGAGCACCGCGTGGCGGCGAAAGCCTGCGTGGCCGCCGCCGGCGGCTTCGAGTCCAACCTCGCGTGGCTGCGCGAAGCGTGGGGCCCGCCCGCGGACAACTTCATCGTCCGTGGGACGCCGTACAACATGGGCAAGGTCCTCAAGCTGCTGCACGCGCGCGGCGCCAAGCCGGTGAGCGACGCGACCCAGGGGCATTGCGTTGCCATCGACGCGCGCTCCCCCCGGTACGACGGCGGCATCGTCACGCGGGTCGACGCGGTCTCGCTAGGGATCGTCGTGAACAAGCACGCCGAGCGCTTCTACGACGAGGGAGAGGACTTCTGGCCGAAGCGCTATGCGATCTGGGGACGACTCGTCGCCGGACAGCCGGACCAGATCGGCTATTCGATCATCGATGCGAAGTCCATGGGCAAGTTCGTGCCGCCGGTCTTCCCGCCGGTGCGCGCGGCGACGCTGCCGCGCCTGGCCGAAGCGCTGGGCCTGGATGCGGCAGCGCTCACGCACACCGTGGAGCGCTTCAATGCGGCCGTGCGTCCTGGCGCGTTCGATCACACCGTCCTCGACGATTGCGCGACAGCGGGGCTCGATCCGCCCAAGACCCATTGGGCTCGCGCGATCGACACGCCCCCGTTCTTCGGCTATCCGCTCCGCCCGGGCATCACCTTCACTTACCTGGGCGTGGCGATCGACGAGAAAGCCCGCATGCTGATGCAGGACGACAAGCCCGCCGCGAACGTGTTCGCGGCCGGGGAGATCATGGCGGGCAACGTCCTCGGCAAGGGCTATCTCGCCGGCATCGGCATGGCGATCGGCACGACGTTCGGGCGCATCGCGGGCGAAGAGGCCGTGAGACTTGTCCGCCGCTAGCGCGCCGCGCCTGGTGGCGCTGGTGGAGGAGGCGCAGCGCGTCCTCTCCATCTGCAACGCCTGCCGTTACTGCGAAGGCTACTGCGCGGTGTTCCCCGCGCTCGAGCGCCGCCTCGAGTTCACCGAGAACGACGTCCATTTCCTCGCCAACCTCTGCCACAACTGCGGCGCCTGCCTGTACGCGTGCCAGTACGCGCCGCCGCACGAGTTCCAGCTGAACTTCCCGCGCATCCTCGCGCAGGTGCGGGCGCAGACCTATCGCCGTTACGCCTGGCCCGCATTCCTCGGGCGCGCGTTCGAGCGCAACGGGTTGCTGGTGAGCCTCGCGACCGCAGCCGCGCTGGCCGCCGTTTTCCTCTTCACCGCCGCGTACGTCGATTCGGCTCGGCTCTTCGCCGCCCACAGCGACGCGCAGGGGTCGTTCTACGCGGTTCTTCCGCACGGCGTCATGGTGGGAGTCTTCGGCACCGTATCGCTCTTCATGCTGCTCGCCTTCGTGATGAGCTTCATCGCGTTCTGGCCCCAGACGGGCGAGGGAGTGGCGGACTTCGTCCATCCTGTGCCGCTCGGTGCGGCGGTGTCCGACGCGGCGTCGCTGCGCTACCTCGACGGCGGTGGCGAGGGGTGCACCTATCCGGACGAGAAGGCGTCGTTCGCGCGGCGCAACTTCCACCACCTCACCTTCTACGGATTCATGTTGTGCTTGGCGGCGACCAGCGTCGCCACGCTGTACCACTACGTCTTCGGGTGGAAAGCGCCGTACCCGTTCGTCAGCCTGCCGGTGCTGCTGGGGACCATCGGCGGCGTCGGCTTGCTGATCGGTCCCGCAGGGCTGTTATGGCTCAAGCGGCGGCGCGATCCGGAGCTGGTCGATCCCGCGCAGGACGGAATGGACGTGGCGTTCATCGCGCTGCTCTTGCTGGTGAGCGCGACGGGGCTCGCGCTCCTCTTCCTCAGGGAAACGCGCGCCATGGGCGTGCTGCTCGCGTTGCACCTGGGCGTGGTGCTGGCGCTTTTCATCACGCTGCCCTACGGCAAGTTCATGCACGCGCTTTACCGCTTCGCGGCGCTGGTGCGCTTCCATATCGAGCGGCGCCGGCCCCTGCCGGACTTCGGCTCGGAGTGACTATTCGGTAGGGCGCTTCTCGAAGCGCGCGTAATCGCCCTCGGCGTCCTCCACGTCCAGCGCGTCAACCTCCGCCTCCTCGGGGCCTTGCCGCGCCCACCGCAGCAGCGCCTCCACGGCGGTGGTCTCGCCCTGTACCACGGCCTCCACGCTGCCGTCGGCGCGATTGCGCACCCAGCCGGTCACACCCAGGGCTTCCGCCTCGCGGCGCATGGATTCGCGGAACCACACGCCCTGCACGCGCCCGCGGGCGACCATCCTGCGCGTCACGCGCTCACTCATCGCCGCGTACGCGCCCCCGGGTCTGCTTCTTCGCTCCCACCTGCTTCTTCGCCTCGATGCGGCGCTTCTTCGCGTTGCGCGACGGCTTCGTCGGCACGCGCTTCTTCGGCACGTGGTTCAGCTTCTCCAGGCGCGTGATGAGGCGCTCGAAAGCGATATCGCGGTTGCGGTGCTGCGACGGCGAGTCCTGGGCAATCACCACCACGCCCGACGGCGGGTGCGTGAGGCGCAGCGCCGAATTGGTCTTGTTCACGTGCTGGCCGCCGGGCCCGCTCGCACGGAAGACGTCGACCTCGACTTCCCGCTCGAGCAGCTCGCGGTCGGTGGAGTAGGGCGGTGGAGAGAGGGGTTCGCGAGGCATGGCGGCGCCGATTACAGGTGTATTACGCGCACTCTAGCGCCAGCGACCTCGACGTGGGCATGATGCCCCCACAAACCGCAAGGCGCACTTGCGAGAGGCCCGCCGGATCAGGGCGGGCCTTTTTATTTGATGCGCATCCCCGGTACCGCGCCCGAGTCCGGCGACAGCAGGTAGATCGCACCGCCGTCGCCCGCCGCAAGCACCATTCCCTGGGATTCGCCGAAGCGCATCTTGCGGGGCGAGAGGTTCGCGACCATCACGGTGAGGCGGCCCACGAGATCCTTGGGGTTGTAGGCCGAGCGGATGCCGGCGAACACGGTGCGCGTCTCGACGCCGATGTCCAGCGTGAGCTTGAGCAGCTTGTCCGCGTCCGCGATCAGCTCCGCTTCGACGATGCGCGCAACCCGCAAGTCGATGCGTCCGAAGTCGTCGATGGAGATGGTGTCGCCGATCGGCAGGATCACCGGCGGCTTGGGCGGCTCCACCGGCTCCAGCTGGAATTCCGGCGCAGATTGGGCCCCGGCCGACACCGGGGCCGCCCCTTGCCTTTCGGAAGCGGTGGCTTCCGGGCCGGGGTCCGGCTCCAGCAATTGCTCGATCTGCTTGGGATCGATGCGGGACACGATGTGGCGATACGGCTGGATGGCCTTGCCCATCGCGAGCGGCGTAGCCACGTCGTCCCAGGCGAGCGGCTTCAATCCCAGGAACTCTTCCACATCCTCCGCCACCTTGGGCAGCACCGGCTTCAAGTAGATGGTGAGGATGCGGAACAGCTCCAGGTACAGCGTGCAGAACCACTGGAGCGCCGCGTCCTGCCCGGGCTCCTTGGCGATCTCCCAGGGCTTCTGCTCGTCGACGTACTGGTTCACGCGGTCGGCGAGGAACATGATCTGGCGGATCGCCTTGCTGAAGTCGCGCGACTCGTAGTCGGCGGCGATCGCGTCCGCGAAGCTGCGCACCTCGAAGAGGATGGCCGGCGCCTGCTCGTCGTCGGGCGCGGGTGCGGCGAGGTTGCCGCGCATCTTGTGCTTCAGCTCGCGCCCGGCCGAGAGGGGCTCGTCGGACAGCACGCCCCCGAAGCGCTTGCCGATGAAGCCCGACGCGCGGCTGGCGATGTTCACGTACTTGCCCACCAGGTCCGAATTCACCCGCGCGAGGAAATCGTCGGGGTTGAAGTCCAGGTCTTCGACGCGCGCGTTCAGCTTCGCGGCGAGGTAGTAGCGCACCCATTCGGGATTGAGGCCCAGCTCG